>NZ_BAACAP010000210.1:0-82601 GCF_045865695.1 Scytonema hankhaensis NUACC26 | reverse complement strand
CGCCCGGATTATTGTGCTGACCACGTATGATACTGATGAAGAGATTTATCGAGGATTGCGAGCCGGGGCAAAGGGGTATTTACTGAAGGACTCTGAGCCAGAGGAACTATTGACAGCAATTCGTACCGTGAACAGGGGGCAACAGTATATTCCCCTTAACGTGGCTGCCAAGCTAGTACAGCGGATGACCAAACCAGAATTGAGCGATCGTGAGCTAGAAGTTCTCCGGTTAGTCGGACAGGGAATGAGCAATCAGGAAATTAGCGTTGCGCTAACGATTAGTGAAAGTACGGTGAAGACTCATATCAACCGAATTTTGAGCAAGCTCGATGTCAAAGATCGCACTCAAGCAGCTATTATAGCACTGAAACGCGGAATTGCTAGCTTGTGAAAGCAAGATGGTACTGCTACCTGGGTTAACGATCGTAGCCAGTCATCCGTTTGCAGCGAGAGATTTTAGTCTATGAGGGCAGGCAATCAAACCTAAGTTTGATTCATCCTACCCCCTCAAATTGATTAACTCTCAATCATTTCGCTGCTTAAAATACAGACTTTGAATTGACGACAATCCTAAGCGAATCTCATACATTAAACTCATACAAACGATTGCAGAGTTGAAGGGAAGAGATTTCAAAGTGCTTCTCACACGATAAATCTCTTTTCCTCAAAGGTTTAGAGCAGAATTTTTATATTCGCTAAAGTTCTATCTCAACACCTAAGCCAGACTTATGTCTCTGCAACAGGCGTTGCTGATTCTGGGTATGAAATAGGTGCTGTATGCTCGAAACTGCGTTTGATTCATACTGCCTTTCAGCAACGCCTTACAACAACTCTAGGGAAAGAAGATGTCATGAACAAAGTAAGTGGATTAGCAATGTACCATACTGTCGAAGTCGATGGACTGAATATTTTCTACCGTGAGGCGGGAGCAAAAGATAACCCAACAATACTGTTGCTACACGGTTTTCCAACCTCTTCTCATATGTACCGCAATTTAATTCCACTGCTGGCCGATCGATATCATTTAATTGCACCAGATTTACCAGGCTTCGGTTTCTCAGATGCTCCAAAGCGAGAGCAATTTGAATATACTTTTGATCGGTTGGCTGAGACGATCGAACGTTTTACGCAAGTTGTAGGATTGAGTAGATATGCCATTTATGTCTTTGACTATGGCGCGCCAATCGGCTTTCGACTGGCGATCGCACATCCCGAACGAATTACTGCTCTAATCTCGCAGAATGGCAATGCCTATGAAGAAGGACTCAGCGAAGGCTGGAACCCAATTCAGCGTTACTGGCAAAACCCTACCCCAGAAAATCGTTCAGCACTCCGCAGCATCCTTCAAAACGACATGATAAAGTTTCAATATGTGCATGGAGTTGATAACATAAGCCTAATTGCGCCTGAGTCTTATACACTCGATCGGGCGCTTCTAGACCGACCTGGTAATAACGAAATTCAGCTCGATCTATTTCTGGATTATCAGAACAATATTGCGCTTTACCCAAAGTTTCAGGAATACTTCCGTACTCACCGACCTCCTACCCTCACTGTCTGGGGCAAGAACGATTCATTCTTTCTACCATCGGGTGCTGAGGCTTTCAAGCACGACAATCCCAATGCCGAAGTCTGTTTCTACAACACCGGTCACTTTGCACTTGAAACTCATGCTCAGGAAATTGCAACAGACATCAAAAACTTTCTCGATCGTCATAAAGGTCTGCTTGACTAACAAAACGAAACGCTACAGACTCACTAGAGGTGTCAGAGACTGTTTGTAAACGTTGTTTAAGCATTCTTCGCCTTGCAAGTTCGACGATTGTAGCATAATCGTCTAAGCATCAATCGAATCATCACCACATAAACCATCCCTTCATAATTTTCTGGTAATGCATCGTAATCTCGACACTTACCCGCCATTTGATGCCGTTATCGGCACGATAGAAAATCGCGTCTAAAATGCCATTCTTGGTCGCTGAGGTCGCTGGGGTAGATCGTTGCTACTGGCTTAAGAACGGTTCTTTGTTCTTTTCTACTCTACATTATTCTATCCGTACTCTCTTTACTCTTGTTTACAAACAGTCTCTTAGAATGAGCGATGTTATTCCTAATGACGCACCTGGCAGTCGCAATCAATTAGTTGTACCCCCTTCTGAGCAAGACCATCGGCAAGGATCGTTGAATGCCCGCGTTGTGCTTGTTGAGTATGGGGATTATCAATGTCCTCAATGTGGTGAACTTTATACCTCAATTAAGGCAATTCAACGCCAGCTTGAGGCGACCTTATATGGAAGAGATTCTCTATGCTTTGTATTCCGGCATTTTCCTCAACCTCAAATCCATCCTCAAGCTCAAAAGGCAGCATTAGCGACAGAAGCAGCAGGGGCACAAGGTCAGTTTTGGCAGATGTACGAAATCTTACTGGAGCATCAACAAGAGTTAGGAAATGGCTACCTTGCTGAGTACGCAGATCGTTTAGGACTTAACGTTCCTCAATTTCTGCGGGATATCGCAAGAAGAACGTATCTCGATCGCATTAATCAAGATATCGAAAGTGGAATACGCAGCGGAGCGATCCACGCTCCAGCTTTATTCATCAATGGTACTCGATATCGCAATGCTTTAAAAATTGAGCCACTACTGGCTGCAATTGTTGAATCAGGGAATTTTTCATAGTCACCAAGACTTGTAACAAATCATGACTGCCCAAAGGAGGGAGAATAAATGATGAATGCCGCACTGACAATACTATTGAAATCCCCCGTATCCCACCAGCCAAAACCGGGCTCTGTAAAACGGAACTATCAAACTCAAGTCACGTCTCGCAGCCGCGAACGGGGAGTGATCCTGACACTGCATGGATGGAACAAACTCCAAACTGCAAAATTACAGGTGGAGTTCGAAGAGAATGCTGGCGATCGCTTTACGTTGGAAGAATTAAGCGAACGGACAGAATTATCCTTGCGAACCATCTCCAAAGTGTTGGGGCGCTTAGAACCTGTAGACCGATATTCACTGCAAGCAATGTTTCAGTCCTTTGGATTGGAGGTGAGCAAGAATGATTACATCCGACCTACCTCTCGATCTGAAGCCTCAGAATCTCAGCAGATTAATCTGTGGCAAAAGTGGAATTCAGGGATTAGCGGAATCGATGAAAATACAGTGACAACCCATTGGATAGCTTCAGTTTGTTTCAGCCCCGATGGTAAGACGCTAGCCAACAGTAGTTCTAATTTTTCAGTACGAGTATGGGATGTGCAGAGCGGTCAGTGCCTCAACATCTTGCAGGGACACTCAAGTTGGATCTATTCAGTTTGTTTTAGCCCAGATGGACGCATTCTAGCAACCAGTAGCCAGGACAGCACGACTAAGCTTTGGGATGTTCAGACAGGGGAGTGTTTCCAAACGCTGAAGGGCGATTGCCCAATTTCAGGTGAGAATTGGTGGCATTGATGCTCCTATAGATGTCAAGTAATTTTGGCTCTTCCTAGCTTTTGGTCTAAGGATATGCAGACAGAAGCACGGATACCATTTAACCCGGTAAAATCTAGTAACTAGTACCAAATTCTACTGTGTATTGGGGTGTATCCTCCCCAGCCTCAACCGTAGTCAAGGCATTTACCAAATCATTAATTGATTTGATGAAAATATTAATTGCACCATTCCAATCTCTTAGTATTTCATGATTACAATTAGGACAAACAAATTTTTTGTTCCCTCCTAACTTTTCATGAACGTGTCCGCACTTTGAGCAGGTTTTGCTTGTGTATTCTTCTGTTACATCATGCACAACGCAATTCCGTTTTAAGGCGTGAAACTTGAGAGTTTGTTTAAACCTATAGTGCGACCACGTAAGCATATTTCTAGCTGTTTTAGAGGTTAGCTTACGTTTCTTCTTAACAACCATTTGAGATGTTTCAAAAGTTGGCAAGAAAATGTGTTTATAGTTTTTGGTTAAGAAGACTGAAGCTTTGTTATGAATCTCGTTAGTAAGGTTTCTAATCCTAGTTCTTAACACCTCTGACTGTCTTCTTAGTTTCCACCTCAACCTTTTGTTAATACTACCTTTAGCTTTGGTAATTTGAGATTGCAGCTTGTCCAATCTTTGACACAAAACAGCTATTTTAGAAATAGAGCCGTTGCCTATTTCTAGTAATTGTCCACCGTCAAACCCCGTTAAAAAAGTTCTAACCCCAGGATCTAAACCAATGCAGTTATTTAAGCTGTTGGCTTTAATTAAGAGTGGAATTGCAAAACAGATAAACCGCTTACCTTTATCAAGCAAGATAGTAAATTCTGATGGTATTTCCTCACACAAAGGCTCTGAGGGATTTATCTGCAAGCTTTTTATAGCAATGCTTTTACCGTTTATAAACGCCTTGCTGCTTGCGTAATGAGTAAAACCCGCAATTCGCTTGTCTTTACCTTTACCAAAATAAAAAGCGCCCCAATATTTAGCACCAATTCGGAAACTTTTTACAGGGTCTCTACACGATCTAAATCTAGGATTCGCCTTGTCTTTAGTTTTTGAGAAAGCTACTTTAGCATCAAAAACCGATTCTTCTCTTGGTGAATATGGGCATTCTGATATCCAATCAGGACAAGATTTTAAAAGAGTTTCTCGTAACTGAAATTTAGTAGGTTGTTTTTCTCCATTTACAAAACAATCTCTTTGGTAAGCAATAGCTTGGTTATAGCACCAGCGACAAGCAGCCAGCCATTTTCTATAAACTATTTTGAGATTGGTTTCCGGGTAAATCTGGATCTTCTTTGATTTTCTGTTTGTATTTCCTGAGTCCATAGAGTTTGGAACTGAAGACATGAATAATTGCCAAGATGTCTTCGACCTCTTCTCTTTCTGGAGACAAATCAATGCGGTTGAGAACCACGAGTTTTGTATTGTTTTGATTACAGATATAGTCAATGATTTCGATTCCAAATCTTGCCAATCTATCTTTATAGCTGCATACAACCTGTTCGACATCTCCAGACAGAATTTGCCCCAAAAGGGTTTGTAGACCTTTCCGCTTGTAGTTGAGTCCCGAACCAATTTCTTTGATGACAACTCCACTTGGGAAGAGAGATTGCAGGTAGTCTGCTTGTCTGTTGAGGTCATCTCTTTGTTTGTGGGAGCTAACTCTACAATAGAGAACGGTTTTTCGTTGCTTTGTATTTTTTGGGTCAAGAACGCTGTCGATGTCGTATCTTCTATGCCCAGCAGGAGTTCTAATTGTACTGATTCTTCCGGCTTTGTCCCAGTCTCTAAGGGTTTTTTCTGAGACTTGGAGGATTTGCATCGCTTCTCGCGGTGTAACATATCTTGTCATATTTGCTGTGGTATCACTTATTTAGTCATACCACATTCTGAAGATAATTCCGGAAAATTCTATAAATTAGTATGTATTTTGGCTTCTAGTCACTACGGTAGCTTAGATTGTAGAGGTACAAGTAGCAGTTTTTCCACGATGGAGATTTGATGGAAATCGAGCGCTCTGGTATAGAACATCACCCTCGATTGACAATGACAACAATTTCTGCTTACTGTACATCATCATATACCAATTCAATCCAAATTTCGCTAGCGCGAGCGTATTTCATCGCGCAGTCGATCGCTCAATAACGCACGCTTCGATCGAACTTAGTACCTCCATCTCCGTGTTGTGGCTTGCAAACTCCAGTGCAAGCTCCTTTGCCCGCTTGCTATACATAGGATTGTCGAGAACCTCTCTCGCTGCTGCACGTAAGCTCTCTGCTGTTACCTGATTAGTTCTCAGGTCGATGCCGACACCAGCCCACTGCACGTGCGCCGATACCTCCTCCTTATCCTCCGTCATCCCTGCCGAGACTATCGGAATCTCATGGGCGAGTGCAAGATTAACTGTACCATATCCTCCGTTCGTAATCAGCAGATCTACACTTGGCATAATCAATTCGTATGGTAAAAACGACGTGACATATGCATTTGCCGGAATCTCAGTCAGAATTGACTCTATCGGTTGTCCTCCGGTGGTTGCCACAACGATCGCGTCCTCTTCTTTGGCGAGTCCAGTCAACGTTGGACTGATGAGTTGCCCAAGATCTCGGTTTGCGATCGTTCCTTGAGTCACAAGGACTATACGCTTTGTCTTATCGAGTTCGTGCCACCATGTTGGTAGCGCATACTGCCCTGGTGGCATAGGTAGAAGACCGATAAAATGTATACGCGATGAAAAAGACGAATCCTCCGAATACTGAAAACTTTTGATTCCTGGTTGTAGGTAAAGATCGGGCAGTACCGACATACTCTCTAGAGGAGGATATGGTATTGGATTGCAGCCAAGCTCGGCTAGTTCTTTATTTACTACAGCTTGAGTGGGCTTCAAATACACACACTCTCGTCTCTCACGCTTTGCAAGTTGTTCTTTCTCCGACATACTCGGTCGTGGTGGACTGTTCTTCACACCGAACAGATTTAACAACGTAATACCCAGATGTATAATTGGAGGACGTTCCTCGCGTGCTCCCAGAAGCATGGGCAGCGTACCCAAGAAAGTCGAATCTGTTAGAATGACATCTGCCGGAAAGTCTTGCAGAGCCTGCTTTAGTCCTGCTGCCTGCCCGCCGATCTTTTTCGCAAAATAATATTCGAGGTCGAAGGCTGCCATCTCCAAGTCTGGATTCTTCGCCTGCCTCTCCGGATGTTCTAGGAGAGCCATCAAATCGTTAAAACTATTAGTCTCCGGAATCTCCGGAATAAACGGTATTCCTCTAGCTTCTACTATCGACCTTAACTCAGGTGCTGTCTGTAAGGCTACTTCATGATTGTGTTTCATGAGAATGTTGGCGACTGCTAGCAGTGGACTCAAATGGCTTGGAACAGCCGATGATGCAATTAATACCTTCATTGTAAATCCTTATAAAGTTATGTTACAAAAAATTCTAAAATTACTATTTAATGTGGTTGAAGTACAGATGTTACAACACTGCCATTAGTGCTTCGCAAAATTTCTGCGACACAATTGCTTGCTTTACCATCTGAAGTATAACGAATTCTCATACTTAATTTCTTTGGTGATTCTTACAACGATTTGTCAGATTCTTATGGTGAAGAGCGAACCTCCCTTGGTATCATCTATTATAATTCTTAATGGTGTTAGCGAACCTGCTTTGGAGTCATTCCGGTAAATCGCTTAAACTGTTGCGTCAGATGACTTTGGCTAGAAAAACCTACTTGTAAAGCAATCTCTGCAATCGATAAATCTGTTTTCAATAGCATCACTTTCGCCCGTTCCACTCGCTGTTGAATCACGTACTGGTGCGGAGAAATTCCTGTAGCGCGTTTGAATAAACTAGCAAAATAAGTAGGGCTAATATTAATGACTTCTGCAATTTGCACGAGTGATAAATCTTGGTCAAGGTGAGCGTGAATATAATCGATCGCTTGCAGCAACTGGGTACGAGTTAAGTTTCTATTCTGTGATGTTATGATTTGTACAACCTCAGAATAGTGTCGCAGCAAATGAATGACTAACGCTTGGGTCAAGGATTCGACATATAATCTTCCCATCATACCATGCGATCGTAACTCAGCTAAAAGCAGCATTGCAATATGCTGAAGATTCAAGTCCTGCTTGCAGAAATGGTTCATGAGATTGAGCCGCTCTGTAACCATCTCAGACGCTTGGGCAACTTTTTCGACCAACTCTGGCTGTAAGTGAATAGATAGTTGTGTCTGGAATGACCCACTTCCCGGACAACACCAATAACTTGGTCGTCCAGCAGGAACCAAGAGACTATCACCCTCCTGAAAGATTGATTCATGCAAGCGATCGTCTGACTTCTGGCTCACATAAACGGGGTGTCCCAGAGGTAAGATAAGCCAATGATCTGACAGGGCGGGAAGTTCTTTTTCTTCTTTGCCTGGAGTTGAAAAATATTGCTCCTGCTCAACCAAAATGCCATTCCAGCCCATCTGACGACTGGATAACAACGGAGTTCTATTCAACCGTTGGCTGAGTTCGATCGGTGTCAGAAGAACAAACTCAGAATTTGCATTTTGCATCTGCGGGGCGTATCTCATGGTTAGGGAAGTATATTGCTATGTCATCACTATATTATTGGTAGTACTATTCGATAAATATGCATGGATGTGCTCCACACTCTTTGAGATTTGTTCTGAAATATTCAAATCTCGATCAACTCACTGTGAATCCGCCATCGATAACTAAGGGTTGTCCAGTGATATAGCTAGCAGCATCAGAGCAGAGAAAAACAACCGCTTGAGCGACTTCTTCTACCTGCCCGATGCGCCCCATTGGAAGCAAAGATTTTACATCATCCGCCGCGATCCCTAATTGTTTAAAGGCGCGCTCGAGCAGTTCAGTCGCAATGCTTCCAGGATTCACCGCATTGATCCGAATACCCTGCTTGGCATAGTCCAGTGCGGCGGCTCGCGTTAGTCCCATAACGGCATGTTTACTCGCGTTGTAAAGAGAGTTCCCTGGAAACGCAAACAAACCTTGTGTTGAGGAATTATTAACGATCGCTCCAGCTCCTTGAGACAGCATTTGCTCAATTTCATATTTCATGCACAAAAACAGTCCCCGTGCGTTAATTGCCATGAGTTTGTCAAAGTCCTCAGTCGAGTGTTCGTGCAGGGGTTTTACAGGTGTTTCGATGCCTGCATTATTGAAAGCGCAATCGAGTCGTCCATAGGTCTCGATCGTCTTGTGAACGAGTGCTTTGACATCTGCTTCATTGCTTACATCTGAATGGACATATAAGCATTCAGCACCCGTTTCGCGAACCAGTTTGGCGGTTACTTCTCCTTCTGCATCGCGTCTGCCTGAGAACACCACTTTCGCCCCAGCTTCCCCAAAGGCGATGGCAGTTGCTCTGCCAATTCCCACTGTGCCTCCAGTGACTAAAGTCACTTTACCTTGAAGTATCATTCTGTTTCTCCTATTCGTTTCAGTTGAGGTTATTGAACGCATTTGACTAGTAGAGTTGTTTGCGTTTCAGTTCCTTGTTTTGGTACAGATTGCGATCGCTCCATCAGCGTTGAGCTAGTTTGTAATGCAATGTCTGTGATAAGCTTCGCTTATCGCCAAAGTGGAGAATATCAAGTCGAAACTGCAAGCGGACGCAAAGGAGTTGTCCGGCTTGTTCTGTTACGGTTATATTCTTCCAGTACATTCTTGTAGTCAGAGCAATTGTATCTATCAAAAATTTCCGCAAAAATATTGGGCATTTTTCTGTATCTCGAAACCTCTAAATCCCGAAGCAAGATGTCGATGTATTGTTGGTAACGGACGTTCACCCCAGAACCGCGTGTAGGTTCAAATTGGATATGTTCGTTCTTCCATTGGCGGATTTGTTCGATATCTTGCTCCATCTGTTCGACTGAGGGCAATTCAAGCGCTCCTTCTAGATAAGCGCAAAGCCAGAGTGTCCCAATTTCGACGGCGGGTACGTGTAAAAAACCATGATTGAAACCGACAAAACCAAGATTGGGAACCCTTGGGTGGATTAAGTGTCGGTACAGTTGCACCCCATCTTTGTGAGCTTCCAGCAGATGTCGATACTTTTCTGGTAAAAAAGGAAACACTGGAGCTTGCGAACCTAACGATAAGATAACGAGATCGCACTGAATTTCCTTCCCTTGCTCTAACTCGATCGCTTCTTTAGAAAAACCGAACAATTCTGCTTGATGGGGTTGTATCCGACCTTCAGCTACGAATCGATAGTAAGGATCTGGTGCTACTGCAGTAGCCGATCTTAAGTCAGACACTAACTTGTGCTTTGGCTGTACGGCTTTTAATCGACAAGCTGCTGCTTGGTCTTTACCCAAACTGATTTGTTGAATTTGTAACCACAAAATGAACTCAATCAGGTTCCAATAACCGGAAACCAAAAACTTCAGACGGCTATGGAGGAATTGCTCTGCCCTAGTTGGATACGCCCAACTTGGAATCATAATAGAATTGATACGATTGAATAAAGCGTAAGTATAGTCGAGACCCAAAATCTTTTGTGGCAAGAGCCATCTGGGTATACGAAAGACGTGGTATACCCGCTGACCTCGCTGCGCTGCTAGTACAGTCATGTCGAGCGCACTTTTGCCAAATCCGACAACAACAACGCGCTTATCATTGAAAATGTTGAGAGATTCGATTTCTCGTTCTGTAACTACTTCACCAGCAAACTCCGCCTCTCCTGGAAATGTGGGGCGATGTTTTCTCTGCGTATATTGACCTGTGGCAACTACAACATAGTCAAATATATCTTCATGACGACCCTCTTCGTTTTGAAATCTTACCCGCCAACCATTCTCAAGTTCTTCGAGTGCAAGAACTTCATGTTTGAGACGAACATCAATCTGAAAATGATGGACTGCTGCATCCAAATATTGTTGGATTTGGATTTGTGTGGGATTTAAATCTGGTGTGAAAGGCCAAGGAAAGTCGGATAAATGATATTGAGAACTAATGTTCTGAAGGCGAACTTCTGGATATGCTACTGCCCATACACCACCAATCTCTGTAGATTTCTCAAAAACAACAGCCTCATATCCTTTCTTTTTAAGTACGTTTGCTGCTGCAATTCCTGAGATACCAGCGCCGATAACTGCTATTCGTTTGTTTTTTTGAGAGACCATACTTAACATAGCTTTATTAATAGTTCACAAGGAATCGTCATTGTTATTTATCCCAATCGTTAGGTAGTTGGTAAGGATTCAACTCTTGCCAATTTTGTTTGGTCTATATGAAGTGTAGTGAGTTCCAAGACTTGACTTCTTTCAGATTCTTATGGCAGTTTATCAGATTCTTATGGTGAAGGGCGAACCTGCTTTGGTGTTATATCATGTCCGCTTGTGTACTCTGAATAAAACTCACGCAAAGGCGCAAAGGCGCTAAGAAGTTAGGAAGCTTTTCCGCATGGTTATGTTACCGGATATGATATCATTTTAATGAGGCGCTTAAACTGTTGTGTCAGATGGGTTTGGCTGGAGAAACTTACTTGTAAGGCAATGTCCGCGATCTTTATAATTTTTTATGCCCATTTGCTCCATTCGATTCGTCCCAGAAATCCCGAGCGAGTGAGTGGGCTGGATTTTGTATGTCAAAATCGCTGCGAGTGGTTTGTCGGGTAGGGCTTGCCTTAATTAAATCGGCTGCTTTCTCACCAATCATGATGGTAGGCGCGTTCGTGTTTCCCGTAACAATTGTTGGCATGATGGAGGCATCGACAACACGCAATCCTTCCACTCCATGCACTCGGAGTTCGGGGTCTACAACTGCCATTGGATCGGTTCCCATTTTGCAAGTACCGATTGGATGATACACTGTATTGCAAACTTCTCGAATGTAAGCTTCGAGGGATCGATCGCTCTGAACCTTTGGACCTGGGGCAACTTCCTCACCTCGAAACTCATCAAAGGAACTTGAATGAAATAAGCTGCGAAGTATTTGAATCCCTGTCACTAGCTTTTGCACATCGGATTGACTTTGCAAATAGTTCAGACGAATAATCGGGGGGTCTCTGGGGTCAAGCGATTGGGCAGAGCCCACGCTTCGCGTTCGCGAAGCGCTGCCTTTAGCAGGTCGTAAAGTAACACTCCCACTGTTCTGGGGATGGGTCAAACTAACGACGCCCGTAAATGCCGAATCAACTAGGGAATAGCCTGGAGGCAACCAGGGAAGGGGACAAAAGAAAAGCTGCAAATCTGGCGCAACATCCACTTTCCCCTCGCTATGCACAAACATTCCAGCTTCACCAATACCACTATTGGTGGTGGCGAGGTACAACTCCTGAGTTGCCTGGTAGACTACGGGAAGGAGAATATGGTCTTGCAGGTTTTGTCCCACACCTGGTAAATCGGCTACGACAGAAATCCCCATTGCTTGCAGGTATTCTGCATCTCCAATGCCGGAAAGCATTAGCACCTTTGGTGAATCGAATGCACCTGCACTTAAAATCACTTCCCGATTGACCCCGATCTGGTGTAGTGTTCCTTCATATAAGTACTCCACTCCAATGACGCGAGTTCCTATAAACAACAATCGAGTTACTAATGCATCTGTTTGCACTGTAAGGTTTGAGCGATCCAGAATCGGTGTAAGAAATGCAGCAGCAGTACTGTGCCGTTTCCCATCCTTAATCGTCATTTGATAGAATCCCGCCCCTTTCTGTTGCTTTCCGTTAAAATCAGGATTGCGGTCATATCCCAGTGCTACACATACGTCTACAAATCTTTGGGAAATCGTGGTAGGAGCGATCGAGTCGGTCACGCTTAACTCTCCATCGACACCATGGTAGGCATCGGCACCGCGTGAGGAGTGCTCTGATTTTTTGAAGTAGGGCAGGACATCTTGGTAACTCCAACCAGGATTGCCCAATGCCTGCCAGTGGTCATAATCGAAAGGATTGCCTCGAACATAGAGCATGAAATTAATCGAACTGCTACCCCCTAAGACTTTGCCGCGAGGACAAAAGATTATGCGATCGTTCAAGTAGGGTTCTGGTTCAGAGAAATAGCCCCAGTCCACTTCGGAGTCAAGTAGTTTTAAGCAGTCTGCTGGAATTTGAATCTCTGGTTTTGTATCTCGATTGCCCGCTTCAAGCAACAACACAGTTGTTTCGGGGTCTTCTGTGAGACGATTGGCAACAACACAGCCTGCTGAACCTGCACCAACAACAATGTAATCGTAGTTCTGTACTGTTGACATTGAATATACTCCTTGTGTAAATAAAGTGCTACTTTGGCAGGCTCTGAACTGGCTCCATATACAACCGCGCCCATGCGATCGTGTTTTCTCTTAGTCCGACAACGATAACACCTCGCATATTAAGTTCTGTACCGTTTGTATGTTTTCCTTGCCAAAGCCACTCCGACCAACCAATGTCACCAGCGATTGTATGGGCAACTAATTCCACGCAGAGGTCAGGAACTTGAGCAAACAAGTCAGTCCAGTTTTTTCGCACCTGTTCTACGCCAGTGAAGTTTCGCTCCGGATGTACCGGCTGTTCGCTCACGAAGTCATTGACAAAGCAGTTTACGAATGTATCAATGTCATGAGCATTGATTGCAGTTTCCATTTTGATTAGAACCGAGGGATCGCTTCGAGCAAGAGTAGCATTCATCTCCATGAGTTAATCTCCATTAGTTTAGAAGCTTCTTGGTTTCTACTTGTGTAGTGTTCTAGCTATCTGAAGTATAATGAGTTCCAATACTTGATTTCTTTCAGATTTATACAATGATTTATCAGATTCTTATGGGGTTAGCGAACTTGTTTGGGTGTCATTCCTGTGAGTTGCTTAAACTGTTGATACGCTAGTTACTTCTTGGTTGCCCCAACTCAATTCACAGGTTTGAATATTGGTGGTGGGACGGTTTTTCTCCCAAATGAGATCCGGAGTTATGTTATTTTACGCTCTTCACCATAAGAATCTGATAAATCATTGTAAGAATCACCAAAGAAGTATCGCGTTGCACCTCATTACACTTGGGATAGATAGAACATAGTTAGCAACTTCAGGTGGATACTAGGGCAAGACAATTGTTCGGATCAAAGCTAGGTGGCAAGCTGCAAGTGTCGTTGAAGGCAGCAAGCTATGCACTAGATGAGATCGACACAATTCTCCTTACGCATATCCATGCCGATCGTTGTTATGCTTTCCTACACAAGGACTTAGACACAATGAGAAAGCAACTTATTAATCCGCCACAACTCTATGATGGAAGACCACACGGAATGTCCCATGCTGTTATCGATACCGCATCGGCTACCGTTTACATTTCTGGTCAAGTTGACTGGGACGTGAACCATCAAGTCTCATGCCATACTGTCGAGGGGCAACTAAAGAACGTGCTAACTAACCTAACCGTCGTCCTAGATGCATCGGGAAGCTCCGTAGAGAATTTGCTTAGCCTTCGCATCTATGTTCGTGGTGAACTTGGAGAATTCATTGAAAATATAGCACCAATTCTCGCGCAATTTCTGGCAGAATCGCCCCCCACTGTCACTGGCATCGGTGTTTCCTCACTTGCCTCCCTCCCCAGAAACATTGGTTGAGATTGAGGCAACAGCAGCACTTAAGTGACCAATTGATTTCCGTTCTTCGTGTTTAAGAACGATCGGAGGAAATAATCAAATGTATGAAGAAACACAGTAGAATGACAAGCCAATGAAAACACGAATAAATAGACAGTTTCGCTTAGCAGCTCATCCTGGATGGTCTGAAGCTATAAGGGATATTGGACAATGGCTCGACCAAGGTAAAATTAAATATGCCATTGAGATTGTCGAGGGCTTAGAAAATGCACCATTAGCCGTCCTAAAACTGTTCAACGGCAACAAGAAGGGAAAACTACTCGTTAAAGTTTCAGAAGAACCTACCTAATCAGATCTAACGGTAGCGAAGATTCTCCCGCGCCCACTGTTCGACTCCCAAGACTTTGATGCCTCGTTGGGCATTGAACGTCTTGTCCACCTCCCACGAAACTCCTTTACCCTCTGCAAATACCACTCTGTACTTCCTAATGGGGTTGTCAGGGTCTTTTGCTAGTTTGTCTTTTAACTTAAGTACGCTCCATTCTACCCGTTGCACCTTCCGACCCAAAACAGAGTCCACGATGTTCGCCAATCGTGCGTAAGCGATCGTATCGCCAGCCGTATACACGACGCGGTTGACGATTCGTGGTTCGGCAAAGAGGATTTCCGCTGTCAGAGCGCCGATATCTTCAGGGGTTGTGACTGTAACGGTAGTGTCCCAACTCCCTAGCGCATATACAGTATTTTTCGCTAGGTCAACCACGCCGAAGGAAGGCTCAAATAGGAAACTGGTGAACATACCCGTCGAAACAATGACCCATTCCGTGCGGTCTTGCGATCGCAGGAGGTCGCGCACGTCGAGCTGCTCATCGAACAAGTCTTGTGCGCTACCTCTACCGATGACATCGTAGTCAACGCCGAATTGCCAAGGGACATAGCGTTTCACGCCGGCATCAAGAACGGCGCGGGCGAGCTTTCGTTGGATGCCACTTCCAGCCACAAAGCCAGTGCAGCCAATTACGGTGTGGAAATGCCTGAAAAGAACGGCAAGGTCAGTGATGGAGTCGGCTACGAGATCGGTAAAGATGAATTTGACGCCGAGAGAATGGAGTTCGGCAATGTCCCGTTGTTTGCTTGGGTCGTGAGAAGCGATGGTGGAAGGACGCAGGAGAACCGTGAGGGTAGTCCCAGAAGACAGAGTGGTGAGCTTGGCTAAGTTGCGAAGAACGGACATCCCGAGTTCACCGGCTCCTAAGACAAGAATAGAAGTGTTATATGACACGATCTGAACCTTAGAGTATTGGTTATGTTCGCTTGGAATACCAGGCATGAATGAGAACACTGGTCACTGGTCACTGGTCACTGGTGCTATGTTCGCTTGGCATACCAGGCATGAATGAGAAGGGTCTGGAAAAACAATACAGGCGGATTAAATCCGCTTGATACAATGATTGACTCAACTTCCTGGGGTGGTAGTATGGCAACAGTCTGCCCGTAAGTGTCGGTAATCTTTTCGATTTTCCCAGCAGGCACTTCAGAGTATTGAAGCATCCGCAGCCAAACTTCTAAAAGGCTTTGGTAAGCCGAGCTAGACATATCGGAAGCTAAATCAGCACTTACTAAATATCCATCAGGGAGAAGAAGTGCGGCAATTTGACGAAAAAAGTTGCGCCGTTCTTCCTGCTGCATAAAGAAATGTGAAACCAAAAGGCACGTTGCGGCATTCCAAGGGTCTGACACGGAAAGTGAATCGAGATAACCTTCGTGAAACGTGCAACGGGATGCGATCCCAGACTCCTCAGCTTTCTGACGGCAGATGTCTAGCATCGGTGCCGCAGGCTCTACTGCAGTAAACTTCCATTGTGGAAATTTTTGGGCGAGGTCAATCAATTCTAATCCAGTTCCCACACCGACGCAGAGAACCCGTGCGTCGCTAGGAAGTTCAGAAAGCACCATGCGGATCGACATATGAAGTGCGTCCCGCATCGGAGCCAATTTAGCGAATTGACTGTCATAGGAAGAAGCGAACTCCTGGTCAAAAATCAAGTTTGATGCTTGGTTTTTCATTTTCAATATTTCCTGATAAATTACAATATACCCTACTGTGCAATCCAGCCTCCATCCACTTTCAGCGAATCGCCAGTGATAAAGGAGGATGCATCGGAGAGAAGAAATAGCACGGCGGGTACAACCTCTTCAGCTTGACCGAGCCGCCCGATGGGGTGTAGAGCAGCGAGGTTATCCCGTCGCTCACTAGTTGCACCAACGAAGCGATTTACCATAGGTGTCGTGATGAAGGCGGGTGCAACAGCGTTCACGCGAATCCCAAGCTTGGCATATTCTAGCGCAGCTGTCTTAGTCAATCCTTCGACGGCGTGTTTGCTCGCGTTATAGAGACTGAATTCAGCAATATTTGATTTTTGAGAGTAGTTTATGTGTTACAAACTGCTCAAATGTAGTTGAAGTAACTGCTTCAGGTGTTCGCGCTGTCGCATAAATGCCGTCGCGATCGCCAAGAGCACGAAACAGATTCCCTAACTCTTGTTGAACATTTGGTGTTGCTCCGGTCAATGCAAGTTGCTGCTGAATTGATTCTATCGTCACTTGAACATATTCAACGGGACGATCCAACATTCGTGAAAGAATAGCAGTGGTTTCAGGAAGCGTTAAATTTTCTGGTCCCATCAGATTACGAGTCCATTGCCCTGCCCAACAGTCGTCTAGTAAATATTTTGCAGCTTCATCACCGATGTCGTCTGTACTAATCCAGGGAATATCATGGTCGCTGGCATAAGGAAAATATACGGCGTTGTCTTGCTGAATAAACTTAACTTGCCCCAAAAAATTCTCCATGAAATAGCCTGGACGCAAATGCAGCACATTCGAGAGAGTTTGGTTAAAAATCAATTCAACGGTTCCAACAAATGTAACTGTACCGAGATCTGCTTTTGCACCTGCACCCAGACCAGAAATGTTGACCACTCGTTTAATGCCGTTTTCACGCACTGCTTTAGCTCCAGTTGTTGCTGTTTGGATGTACCAGTCACGTAAGCTGGGTGCATCTAGTTTCGGTGGAGTCAACCAAAACAAAGCATCTGCATCCTGTGTTACCTCGATTAACCCTTGAGTATCATCACTGCCGATTGGCTTTACCGTAGCACCTTGAGCCGCTAAATCAGCTAGCTTCTTTGGCTGTCGTGTTAGAAGAATGGTTTCGGCTCCAGCCTGAATCACCTTCTCAGCAGTGCGTCGTCCAACATTACCAGATGCGGCTGCGATCGCAATTTTCATGCTTTTCCTCTCCTTACTCTGTATCTTCTGCATTAAAAGATTGGTGCAAATTTTGTGTGCCACCCCACGCCTCAATGGCGGACATAAGGTTCCAATACTCGCAGTAGTAAGCGATCTTGCCTCCTTTAGTTTCCAACCGCGTCACATAATCTTGTTGATATTGGCGACCTGTGGAAACAATAACAGCTTCCCCATGAAACTCAGCCCACAGAACATTAGGGTTTGTTGTTTGATATACACGAATGTTCGTAAAAGTCAAGTCCTGCATCTGTGTTAGCGCGTCTTTGATGTAGTTGGAAATGACTTTTTTGCCTTCTAATCGTCTTGGTGTACCAGAAGCGTATGGAAATTCAACGACTGCATCTTCTGCATACAAGTCCATCAAGGCTTGAATGTTTTTGCCCATCAGCGATAAAAAAGTTGTAAATAATTGAGCGATCGTCTGTTGCTCGCTATTTGGTAATGGCTGCATTAGATTCTCCTAGTTCTATCAACTTGAAATATCAGGCTTTGAAGGTGGTAAACGCCTGAGCCAACTCTGTAATTAGAAAACAGCACTCATTTTTCGGATTAAGGGCGATAAGCGAGCGATTACGGCTATACTGCCGTATCGCAAGGTGGAGCGGTTCTCGTGCCTCTCACCGCTCGCACAAAGATTCTAATATTCTAGAATAGACAATTTTATCTTCTTTCGTTTCCAAGCGTATCACATAATCTTGTTGATATTGGCGACCTGTAGAAACCATGACAGCTTCTCCATGAAGCTCAACCCATAGAACATTAGGGTCGATCGTTGGATAGACACGAATATTGATAAACATCCAGTCTTGCATCTGAGCTAGCACGTTTTTCATGTAGTGATAAATAGTGTTTTTGCCTTCTAATCGTTTTGGTGTATCAGAAGCGTATGGAAATTCAACAACTGCATTATCAGCTAATAGATTTACGCAGGCTTGAATATCTTTACCCATAAGTGATAAAAAAGTGGTAAATACCCGAACGATCGCCTGTGGCTCTCTATCTAGCAATGGCTGCATTAAATTCTCCTGATTCTATTTGGAAAAGATTTGCTGTAAGAAATCTCTAAATAAACTGTTCGCTATAATCTACTCTCCCTAGTAGTCCACCATAGAAATTTTGGCAGGTGTAGTTGGTCTAGATCCCCGACTTCTTTTTACCACCTCGTCCTCAGAATACGCCGGGAAATGCTATACGGGAGGTTCCGCTTCCTTTGTGCATGGCGAGGCAGAGCCTCTAGTAATGCATTCCCAGGTAGAACCTGGGAACGAGAAACGAGAGATGAAAAATTGTTTCACCCATTAGAACTTATGCGATGAACTACTACTAACTCCTAACCTTGTGGCAATGCGTTTGGCAGTCGTCAACCGAGCTTCTGTAATCTCTCGACTTGCCGCACGGGCAGCTTCTAAAATCTCAGGTGGCGCACTTGCTGGCGTACCACTGTTAAACGGTGGTTCAGGCGCATATTGAATTTGCAGTTGAATCTCCTGAGCCACTCTGTCGCCGCGTAGGAGTGCAGCAACGCGCAAAGCTCCGTCAATTCCAGCAGTGACACCTGCAGCACTGACAAACTTGCCATCAATAACCACCCGTTCATCAACGGGAATCGCACCAAAATACTCCAGAAGATGAAAGGCTGACCAATGCGTTGTGGTCCGAATACCTTTGAGTAGACCAGCCGCTCCGCAGATCAATGCTCCAGTGCAGACTGAAAACACGTATTTTGCATTCACTGCTTGCTCTTGAATGAAGGAAAGGATAGTCTCATCTTCCATCAATGCCTCTTGTCCGTAGCCACCAGGTACAAGAAGAAGGTCGAGCGGCGGTGACTCAAAGAGCGTTTTCTCTGGTGTCAAAATTAATCCTTTGACATCCTTCACGGGCATCTTCTCTTTCCAAAGAATATGGAAAGTAGAATTAGGTAGCCGTGAAAGAACTTCAAATGGAGCAGTAAAGTCAGTCTGATCTAGACTTGGAAAGATAATAGCACCAATATGGAGGTGAATTTCTTCTGAGATGTGACTCATTTGTTCAAAAAAGATTCGTTACATAATACTAGCTGCATTTAACACGTTCAAGCTGTCTGTTGGCAACAAAGCATTTTGAACTACATATCCATAGAGATTGACACCGAAACGACCCTCGACACGCTCTTCACCTTGATTTGCGATGGTAATCTCTACTCCTCCTCGGTCATCAGGAAGACTTGTGATTCCTCTAACATCACCAAACTGTATAACCAAATCCGCAAAAGATCCTGTTGTAGTCATAGAGGCTTTACTCCTTGTTTTATCTAACTTGAGCTAAGGGATGTCCAAGAAATAAATTCTTCATCTTGTGGGACCCAGAGCAGCGCCCCTATCTCCTATCGGAGACGCTACGCGAACGGGGTTCGCCAGTCGCTGTGAGTTCGGGAAACGCTCCTGCAGCGCTGGCTCACCGTGCGAGGGTTCCAAGAGTTGAGGCGACTGCGGAGCGTCCTCGCCCGTTCTTTATTAGTGACGGGCTAGAAGCCCGTACCACAAGAGAAAGTTGGTTATTTTTTATTTAGAAGTCTTTAATAAGTTCAAACCTTTAATTTCTTTAATCGCGCCAGCGATAATCTATAGGCACCCAGGTATAACCGGGCTTGTCTGCACGGATGTGACCCACTCCTGGAAAGGGTAAATGTGCAGTAGCAATTAGGTGTCGCGATTTTTCTACACGAGCAAACTGTTTCTCCCGTTGCTCTACGGCGGCATTGGGATTGACATCGTAGATAACTGGGATTTTAGGATTCGGAAATTGAATCGAGGCAAAGTGAATAATATCGCCACAAAATTCAATGCTCTCGCCCCCGCTTTCAACTAAATAAAAGCTGTGTCCTGGTGTGTGTCCCGGCGTGGGAAGTGCAGTAATTCCTGGTAAGATAGTTGTTTGGCCAGAAAACGTTTTAAGTTTGCCTGCATCAATATAGGGTTTGACCGTTTTAACCGCGTCATCAAAATTTTTGCGATCGATACGCAACCGCTCTGCATTCGCCGCATTCGCGGGATCGAGCCAGAAATCGACATCCGGTTTGCCAACGTAAACTGTGGCAGTAGGAAACATCAATTGCCCATTTTCGATTAGACCGCCGCTATGATCGGCATGGATATGGGTAAGGAGAATCGTGTCGATTTCACCTGGTGTATAACCCGATGCTTTCAAGGACGCTTGCAGCTTGCCACCTAGCTTTGGTCCGAATAGCTGTCCTACCCCAGTATCGACCAACACCTGTTTATCTCCGGTATCAATCAGAAATGCATTGATTGAAGCTTCAACAGGGTTTGTAAGAAAGTCCCTCTGAAGGAGAGACTCAATCTCTGTCGATTTTAGATTAGTATTAGTTAGAACTTTATTCAGATCTTGCGGTACTGTACCATCACTAAGTGCCGTAATCGTAATTTCGCCTAACCTAAAAGAGTAGACACCTGGTACTTGAGCTTTTACAGTTTTATCTGCAGCCATCCACGTAGAAATACACGAAGTTGTAATAATCACTACTGTGGTTATAACAGCTAAAGTTGTTCTAAAAAACATAATGGATGTATCCTAGAATCTTTTAATCAAAAGTTGAATGAAAGGGATTAGGAAGCTACAGTGATTTATGGCGGTTTTCAATTGGGTGTCATACATAAATAAAGTTATGGAACCGCAGCCTGTAGCGGATGTATCTGTACTTTATTCAATTGAAAACTGCTGTATTACTGAAGTTTCCTACCATATCCTATCTATCTGAAGTGTAATGAGTTCCAACCTCAACTTCTTTCAGATTCTTACAACGATTTATCAGATTCTTATGGTGTTAGCTATTGCAACCTGCAATTACAAATGCTCAAACCAGATAAGATAGTCTGTTGGTTGCGTTCGGAGTCTAGTATCAAACCACACCACTCAAATCCTTTGCAGATTTGCTTGTGCTTAGTAATCTCAGCTCGCTGTTGGTAAAACTCGTGCGTACCGTCGGAAGTTTCACCAATCAGTGCAAAGCGACCGCCAAATTGACGTAGCCGTGACCCACCGTGTCGATGACTGCATCGAAGCCATCTGGAGCCACACGACCTAAAGCGGTTTGCGACGCGAAGCGAGGAACGAACAAAGCGAAGCGCAGGCTGTAGCCAGTTGGGTGCAGGGCCTTCACACTCCACCACCTGACAGCATCGTATTTCTTTCAACCCACAGATTAGCTCCTCTTATGGATACTATTTATTTTTCTACGTCAAGCACTCTTGGGATTTTGTAACAATAACGTTATATTTATTTACATAAATTAATAAATAAGGAAACAAGCTATGTACACCACTGTTAACGAAGACGGCGTCCTCAACAACTATCCAACCGAGACAAAAATTCAGTTTGCTGAATATCCTGCAATTTGGGAACAGCGTCAATATGTTATCCAAGGCGTGTTTGCGACATTACTAGTCGCTACTTTAGTTCTGGTTGCTTTTAGTGCTAGTTAAGAAGAGTGAATTCGCTTCAAACTTTAATCGACAGCGTGGGGTTTTCATTTTCTCCCTGGCTTTTGATAGCTGGGGTTTTTCCATTGAATCCAGAAATAACTACCCAAGAGCGATCGCGTCTCTTGCGATAGTAACGAAAAGCGCCGTCATGCGATCGCTCCCTTGCTTCGGAAGACAGCCGTATCGTACTTCTGCCCTCTGCCTTCAATTCTCAAACCACGAAACAATTCTTAATAGGTTTAAATGATTAAAAATCGCTAACAGAAAATTTGGCTTGATGAAACTTCACAATATATTTCACATCGTATAAACACGGATTTGTAGACAATGGACGTTTTATCTATTTAAAGAGAAGAATAAGAAGATTGTTTTTTATTAGTATTTCTATCTGTAAGGCATAGTTTGTCCGGATGAAAAATCCATTCAAATTTTATCATCACAATCGGTAATTTCACTCTTGAATTGGACATCCCAAGTAGGAGAATCTAGTTATTGTCCAGCCGGAATTTGGCATTGTCCAGCCGGACAAATAACTGTGCAGTTCACTAGGAGGAACACACTATGTTAAAAATCGTAAAAAATGATAGAGAGCCAAATAATCAAAAAATTTTAGTATCCGAACTCGTGTCCAGGTTTGAACTCGCACGGTCGTCCGTCTATGACAAGCTGAAAAAATTGTCTATTAGACCGTTCACTGCAGAGGACGGAAAGAAATATATCACTTTAGAAGAACTGGAATTCCTGGAAGAACTAGAGAACTTTCTTAAGGAAAAAAGAGGCGACACTAAAGATTTTGTCCGGCTACATATGAAGATGATTGATATTCTTTCATCAGAAGATGTAGCTGCAATTGAGTCCGAAGAACCCCAAATTCCAGAGGCGACAGTAACAGAAGGAGACCCACCACAAACAAACACACTAGCTCAATCCACCGAGCAAGCCATTTCTTCAGTCTCAGGACAACAGCTAACTATTCTGGAGTCAGAGCAGATTGAGATTTCTCCAGAAGCCAGCCAACAAAGTGCCGTCGAGCAACTCCAAGTCCAAAAAGGATTGCAAACACAAGCTCAAGATCTCCAAGAAGTTAACAAACGCGCCCAAGAACGTGCGTTTGCCAAAATAGTTGCTGAAGAATCATTGGTGATTATTTTTGAAGCCACTGAAAACTTCACCCCCGAACAAAAACAGCAGCTCGCGCAACATCGTGCTGAATGCGATCGCGCTAGAAAGGCTCGAAACGCAGCACATGATGTGAATGATTTTTTATCCCGAGCGCTGAGTGGTTTGATAAGTTTGCCCAATTCCAACAGCAATCCATCGACCTCTCCAAATGGCGCTTCAAACAACGTTTAATTTGGTTCTTCATTGGAATGTTGTCTGCAACTGCTACTCTGTTTTTACCGTGGTCTTCTGTCGCTCTTGGTGCTGGAGTCTTTACTCTTGGTAGTACTTTTATATTTTCAGGAAGAAGTAGTAGTTCCCTCAAGGAGTCTAAAGACTCTTCACCAAAACCAGAGCAATCGTCACCCCAGTTTGAGGAAAATGTAGAGACACAAATTACCGAACCATCTTTTACAACTTCGGTAAACGAGCGTCTTTACCGAACTCAAGAACTACAAAGGATTGTTGCTTCCTTAAAGGCAAATGCATCCATTCTTGTAGTTGGTGAAGAAGGCAGTGGAAAATCAACTCTCGCTTCAGCTGTGGTCGAACGACTAAAACAGGAGGAATTTAGCGTCACCTATTGCGAACCAGCAACGCCCAAACAAATGCTTTTAGAAATTGCACAGCAATTGGAAGTCGATACGCAAAGTTTGGAAGGCAAAGCTTTAACAGCCGACCAATTAAAACGTGCGATCTCATCTTACTTTGACACCAATAGTGCATTTCTAGTCATCGATGGCGCTCAGGCTTGCGATTTGAAATTTAGAATGTGGCTCAAGCAATTGCGCCGCCAAGGGATTCCCATGCTGCTACTAGCAACCGACCCGCCGCGAAGTGACATATTTATTAGCCTGCCCAGGATCGAACTGTTGCCACTGCCAGAATATGCCATTCGTGAAATCATGGAGCAGGCAGCCTTATCTAGGGGAATCCATCTCAAGCACAACGATTTAGCTAAGTTGCAAGAACGCGCTGGAGGAAACCCCATGCTAGCCGTGCGTGCGATCGATGAAGAATATCTTGGTTTAGAAATCGAAGGTGCTGACCACCGACGCTACTTTGACATTACCCCACTGATTCTACTAGCCGGAATCATCTTTGTTGTGATGCGCTTCATTGGACTTGGCACTAATAACCAAGCACTCTATATCTTTGGTGGAATTGCAGCTGCTGTGTTCTTGGGACTATCTCGAATGCTGTACAACCTCCCCCGTGAGAGCAGGAGAATTCAATCATGATGGGACTGACACATTTACTAATCAGCGGTACTGCGACTAGTCTGATACTCGGAACTGCCAATCCCAGTATTCTTATGGTGGGTGCTACAGCAGGTTTGCTTCCTGATGTCGATATTTCCACATCTCCTGCAGGTCGGGTGCTATTCCCCGTGAGTCAGTATCTCGAACGACGATTTCCACATCGAAGTTGCACTCACAGCTTAGCCGCTAGCACTGTTGTAGCAACACTCACTTACGGTCTCACCTTTTTTTTACCAAATAGTGCTTTCTGGCTGATACTGGCTCATGCAATTAACATCGGCTACTTCTTTGGCTGGTTTGCTGATGCATTTACCCGTAATGGTATAGAAATGTTTTGGCCATCGAGCGTGCGTTGCGTGTGTCCGGGTAACAGAAACCTGCGACTTGCAAGTTCTAGCAATGCTGAGTATGGTGTCTTGGTTATGCTGGTTCTGATCGCTTTTATAAGTTTCAACATTAACTCCAATGGCGGACTACTCAACCAATTTAATCGCTTGATCGCATCACCTTCCGGAGTCGAACAAATTTACAACCAATCGGGAGCTACACATCTCATTACCGTCCGTATTCAAGGAGTTTTAAGTAGCGATCGCGCCAAAGTTCTGGGGGAATATCTCATCGTCGGGTCCTACGGTCAGGGGTTTTTGGTACTATCTTCTGACGGTAAGCTTTACAAAGCGGGCAAAGAACCAGACTGTCAAATTATCATCGAGCAGATTACAGCGGATGTGGGTCAAGTGGCAATCACCAATGTCGAATCTATCACCTTAGACGACGAAAACTTAGGCTCATCCTTAAACCGCTTTTACCGTCCTGGGGTCTTGACTTTTGTCACTGGCGAAATTGCGATTGATGACCCCGAAGACATAAAACTCACCCCCGATCCCCACCAGTTCCCTTTTATCCGGCTGAGCGGTTCATCCATCAAACTAGAATCCGCCCCCCTTGGGTTTGTGATTCAAGTAGCAAAAAATCAATTTGCAACGGGTCAATTATCAATCAAGAGCATTACCAAAAATGGCTAAACCTTTACCACCACAAGTTCTCCAACCGGGAGGGAAAAAGACACCCGCATCATCCAACATCAAAACAGGAATAGTTCTGGGGGATAATGTTGTCTGGAATCCAGCTTCTCTACCCAACGCTCATGTAGTTTTGATTGGAGCATCGGGGAGTGGCAAAACCCAGACTCTTAAGGCGATTGCTTTCAGTAAAGCAATCGCCTGTGAACCACCTAGATTACTATTAACGCCCTGTCACATGATCCTTGATTTTTTCCCATCGCCTTTCTGTAAAGAAAGACTGCTGACGATACCATGCCGAGGCATCTTGAGAGTTTTTACTGAGATTACAAGAGGGGCAGGCAGGAATCAGGTTATCAATAGAATCTGCTCCTCCCTTGCAAACAGGCACAAAATGATCCAATTGACACTGAGTAGCCTTACCACAGTACGCACAGCAAAGCTCAAATTTAAACTTAAGCAAAGCCACATCTTCAGTCTTGTAAGGAATGCAAGGATTACCCACTTTTTTAGCGCGACGAACAGCAGTACCACGACGCGATCGCTCTCGATTCCACTCCACGTTTTTGCTTACGTAAGCCCTCTTAGCTTCTTTGCCTTTACCCTGATTGTAACGAGCGTACTTTGCCTTACCAACTGGAGATTTATCGTAACGCTTTCGAGCTACTTTTCCCTTTTCAGATTTTTTGTAGCGCTGTTTAGTTATCCTGAGACACTCTATGCAATGACCGTATTTATTTCTAAGGGAAAAACCCGTACTTTTGTAATCGTGTTGGTGTATACAGATTTTTCCCAAAAAATATCCGAGTGGAACTACGTCTGCTACAGCTTTTTTTCTTTCTTCCTCTTCTCTTATCTGTTGGAGTTTTTCCGCTCTTGCCTTCTGAACAATAAGTTTTTCGTAGCGTCTTCTGAACTCCCTTCCCTTGTCGCTTTCCCTATAACGTTTCTGGTAGATATAGTTGCACTCTACACAAATATCCCCCTTATTTCTCAGAGAAAAGCTAGTGTCTTTATAATTATGTCCTCTTACACACAGTTTACCCAAATACCATCCTTTTGGGAAAATTTCATCTACAATATCCATGTGATCTACTTAGTCAATATGCTAGGTTACCAGCCTCGGAGTGTTACCAGCACTGCCGAGGCAATTTTATTTTAACAAATTACTGTTCACTAATCAACAATAAATTATGTTTAAAAGTAAGCCATTACCTGCAGCAATTCTATCTCCTAAACCGAAAAATAGTTCTGCTAAAAAAGTTAATTCATCTGGAATACTTTTAGGAGAAAACGTGTATTGGAATCCTACAAGTTTAGCTAATGGACATATAGTGATTATTGGCGCTAGTGGTAGTGGGAAAACTCAAACGTTAAAATCTATTTCATATGAATTACCAAAGCTGTTTCCAGATATTCGCTTAGTTGTCATAGATTTTCATGGCGACTTGACGCTACCTTCAGAACTCTGTTACCCCCTAGATATGGAAAGTCCCCACGGGATTAATCCTTTGGTGCTGGACTTGGATACTAAAGGCGGGGGACCCAATTTACAGGCGATCGCAGTCGCTGCCATTTTAAAAAAAGCTTTACTATTGGGCGCGAACCAAGAAGGAGCTGTCATAGATATCCTTAACAGTTGCTACAAACAAGCTGGCATTGTCCAAGATGACTTTAATACTTGGGCTTTTGAACCACCTACCTTTGCTCTCGTGCGTAATGAGATTGAAAGCAGAATTAAGTCAGGGTGTAAGGAATCACAAAAACTAGGCTTGAAGCTGGCTGCCACTTTTCAATACGGTATCTTTGACCGTCCTCAGCCATCTTTAAAAGACTCAATCATCCGATTTAACTTATCAGCGTTAGGCAAGGTACCAGGGCTATCAGCTATTGCTGCTGAAGCACTGGTTAAGCAAATTTTGGATTCTCACCGCATCATGGGTGAAGTATCTGATAAAACACCGCGTACTTACATTTTTATTGATGAAGCAAAAGAAGTTAAACTGTCAAGGTCTGTAAAATTGGTTCTGGGGGATGGACGTAAGTTCGGTTTATCAATGGTTCTAGCGTCTCAACGAGACTCGGAAATTAGCGAAGAAGCGATCGCAAACTCCAGCACAAAAGTTGTTTTAGCAGTAGACCAGACAGAAGTTTCGAGAGTTGCAAAGCGTTTTCGATTTGCAGAAAGCTTAGTATCTGGGCTACAACCATTAGAAGCCTTAGTACGCATGGGAACGGAAGGACATCGATGCAGGGTGAAGCCATACTATGAACGAGTTAAATAACATTCTTTTTGTAGTCTTTGTCACTGGGTTAATTGCACTTGGAACATCACAAACATTATCTAATAGTGCTGCAAGGGCAACAAATTCAACGAAAACTTGGGACACTACGGCTCAATATTTAGTGTCCCCCTCTCAAGAGAATACAGAACCTGTTACAAAAGAGAACCGAAATCTCAGACTGGCGCTGACAGTCGATGACCCCAGTTTTCTCAAGGTAAAAGAGGGTGACAAGATAGGCATTGGTCAAATTTTGACAGACAACAGTATCGAGCGTAAGCGCTTGACTAAGCAGCGTCAATCCATAGCCTTGCAAATCCAAAACTTACAATCCAAAAAAATCCCCGAACCCATTGCCCCAAATCCACCATCACAAATTAATCCCGTACCACCAGCAAGCTACGCCGAAGAAGAAGCCGCGATCGCCCAAGCTCAGATGAAGTTAACTCAAGCCCTCAGCTTAGTATCCGCACGAACCCCTTTACTCAAAAGCGATAATTCAGAACGACGAGCGGAAGTAGAAAAATCTGATGCCGTCTTTCAGGTGGCGACTCAAAAAGTAGACGAGCAACGACAGCTCTTGCAGTCGATGAGCGATTTAAAATTACAGACTGAAATTATCCAGCACGAGCAAGCAAAACTTAAAGCCTTAGAAGGAGAGCAGGACCAAGCTCGCTCCTCCCTCGAACAAGCACAAGCCAAACTTAACGCTTCGGCAATTGACCAGCAACAACAATTACAACAGTTACAACTTGCCGTTCGCATTGCCCAATCGGAATTGGAATTAGCCCGCTCTCGGTTACTCGCCTCACAATCGCGCCGTCAGATGGTAGAGTATTCTGCCACCGTAGATGCAGCAGAACGCAATCAAAAACAACAACAACTGCAACAAGAGCACAACCGCCAGTTACAAATCTACTCGCAATCGGTTAGCGATCGCGATTACCAACTCGCACAACTGGGCATTTCACTCACTGCAATTGACGACAAACTCGCCCAGATACCCGTAGTTCGGTCTCCACGGGATGGTTTTATTAGAAGGATTAAGTCTTGGACGGGGAATAATGGCAAATACAGCACGACAGTTACTATTAGCGCTAACAATATTGATAAGCCTACAGATGAAAGTACAAGCTCAAGTGCCAATTCCAGTTCCTCCAGCACAAGCACCAACTCAAAACAATTCCTCAAACGTTCCGCCTCCACCATCAACGACTCAACCGACAACTGAGGGAGAAGTCAACTAGCTATGTACACCAGTGGTTCATGCGCCCGGTTTGCTCTGGCGACAGATAGCTTCGATCGCTCTGAGCACTTCATCTCCAGTTGGGTGCAATATTAAAGTTCTACTCGACTAACTTGACAATGCCGCTCTTATTCGCCGCTCACGCGCAACACGATTTTGCCTAGATAATGCTTTTTCATCGCTTCCTGCGCTTGCGCGGCCTCTTCAAGCAGAAACGTCTGGGCGATGTGAACTTGAAACTCACCGATACTCACCAATCGGTTGAGTTGGTCGAACAACATTGGGTCGGCGAAGCCATTTGCCTTCTTGAGTTCCACAGCGTCGGGCGCTTTGGGTTCGGGCATCACGCCGTTAGGAAAGGCGATGATTCCGCCCTGACGCACCAAACTCAGCGTGGATTGAACGTCGTCGCCGCCCACCAGCACCAGCGCGGTATCGAAGCCGTCGGGCGCAAAGGCGCGGGCGCGTTGCGCAACGTCGTCGCCGCGTCCGTCCACCGCTTCATCGGCACCCAACCGCTTGGCCAACTCTACACCGTCGGCACCCGATGCGATGGCAAACACGCACGCCCCCATGCGCTTGGCCAGTTGAAGCGCGACGTGACCGACGCCGCCGCTCGCGCCCCACAGCATCAATTTGGTTTCGTTGCCTGTCCCCAGCGCCTGCAAATTGCTTAGCGCCGTCGCACCGGCAATGGGTAGCCCGCCCGCCATCAACATATCGAGACCATCGGGCATCGGCGCGACCGTTTTTTCGGAGACAACGACGTATTGGGCATAGCTACCGCCCTTATCGTTCATGAAGCTCTGTGCGTAAACGCGGTCGCCGACGGCAAAACGCTCAATGCCGTCACCGATGGCGACAATGATGCCCGCACATTCGCCTCCCAGCACGCGCGGAAAGTGAACTTCGTTGTACACCAGCTCACCTTCACGCTCCAACGTGTCCCAGATGCCAACTCCTGCGATCTCGATGCGAATCAAAACTTCGCCCGCGTCCACCCTAGGCACGGGTAAGGTGTGCAAAGTCAGCTTGTCAGGGCCACCGAACTCGTCAACAGCCATTGCTTTCACTTGTTGGGAAGTGTTTTGCATCAGAAGGTTCTCCTGTAATTGCTTTGGCCCCCTGAAGGGCAAAAATTGTTCCGTCTGACGACAGTGAACGTCTTAATAGATCTTAATAGAGCGGTGTAGCAGGACTAATTCCTGAGAACAACCCACTGGTGGCTGGACTGATAATAAATCCTGAACCAATTGCAGCAGTGAGAAAAGCAAAATAGCGAGTACGGATGCTTGATTCAGTTGTATCTGCCACATAGGAATAAGCGGTGGCAATCCAACAGTCAAACACACCTACGATCGTCCAGCCAACGAACAATACCCACAATAGGCGAACGTTACGAGACTGAAAGGTGAACGCTTTAGATTGCTAAGAATGATTGTTCTCATTGCTTACGTGCTTTATCATGTTTCCTCCAATTTAGTTTTGGTTTAAGTTTAGATTGTGTCGCAAAGATCTTTTCTAACGATTAATCGAATGCATGAATTGTGCAGGGTAGCGAGTTCCGGCAGCAGAGCCGATCGGTAGAACTGCTTCGATTTGTTGCAGTTCGTCAGCAGTCAATACAATGTCTATTGCACCTACATTTTCACGCAGCCGTGCTTGACGCTTCATTCCTGGAATGGGGATGATGTCCTCGCCCTTTGCTAGCAACCAAGCGAGTGCAAGTTGAGCAGGCGTACATTGCTTTTGGGCGGCGATGTCCTTGATTTTTTCGACCAGTTCTAAGTTACGATAGAAATTCTCGCCTTACCAAACTCTTAGATACGCCGCAACATATCCCTATACTAGCACCGATAATCATTCGGGAACTCTATTATCATCTGCTCGTTGGCGAACAAGGTGAAGCGGTTCGCCAAATTGCCACATCGGGTAGCGCGATGCAGCGAATTGCTTCAGCCATCAAACTGATTAAGTCTGATTTTACCAAACCGATACGGATCGAGGATTTAGCAGGGCGGGTTAGTATGTCTACTTCGTCGTTTCACCAGCATTTCAAGCAAGTGACCTCCATGAGTCCGCTTCAGTATCAGAAGCAGTTAAGACTTTTGGAAGCGCGTCGTTTGATGCTTACCGAAAACGCTGATGCGACGTATGCTGCCTATCGGGTCGGGTATGAAAGTCCCTCGCAGTTCAGCCGCGAATACTCGCGTATGTTTGGTGCGCCACCAATTCGAGATATTGAACGGTTGCGAAGTGCTTCGGTGTCGGCTAGTACTTAGCCGCTTTGTCCGATGGGTCGAACGACAATCTCATTGACATCCACATCTTCTGGCTGCTCGATGGCAAAGGCAATAGCACGCGCGATCGCATCTGCTGAGATAATTGATTTGCGAAATTCCTCCACCCACTGCGCCGCGTGAGCATCGGTGATGGTGCTGGCAAGTTCGCTTTCAGTAGTTCCGGGCGAAATGACTGTGACCCGAATATCTGTTGATTCCTGCCGCAGTCCCTCCGAAATCGCCCAGACTGCAAACTTAGTAGCGCAATATACTGCTGCCGTTGGGTACACGTTGTGTCCGCCGATTGACGATAGATTCACAAACTGTCCAGATTGTTGCTGCTTGAAGATGGGCAAGGCGGCAGCAATGCCGTGAAGTACGCCGCGAATGTTCACATCAATCATGCGGTTCCATTCATCGATCTTCAACACCTCTAGCTTAGAGAGCGGCATTAAGCCTGCATTGTTCACAACGACATCAAGGCGACCAAACCTATCTTTTGCCAACTCTACAAAGGCTTGCATCTCTTCAAGGCTAGTCACGTCGAGACCACGATATTCGGCTGTTCCCCCTTTCTCGCGGATGTCGGATGCGATCGCTTCGAGTCTGTCGGTGCGCCGTGCCCCCAATACAACCCGTAAACCCTTGTGAGCGAGTAATCTAGCAGTAGCTTCACCAATGCCACTGCTCGCTCCTGTAATTAAGACGACCTTCTGTTCGTTGATAATATTTTTCTCACTAGCCATAAATCCTTATCTCCAAGTTGTTTTACGTTTGTTAAATTTTGTCTTCCAATTCGCACTTGAGTCGTTGAACTAAATCACGATATTTGCTCCATCTAGGTACATTCATTTCTGTGATGTCACTGGAAAATTGACCTTGTTTTCCTGAAATAGCTCTTTGAGCGTTCCTGCTGCAATTAACGCACGAGGGAAGCCGGATGTAACTGTGGTAATATAGACGACTTCCATCAACTCTTCTGGTGTCACCCCATAGTTCAGAGCATACTGAGCATGAAGTTTGAATTACGGCATCGTTCCTTGTGTGTCTTCATCCTACGAATTCGAGTTAGCTTTTCAAATACCCAAATCTATCCAATGATTGCCTAATTCTCCAAAACAATTCATATCTATTTGCTCCATTCGTCCCATGCTGCCTTTGCTACTTTTGCGATCGCTTCATCCCTTACGCAACGGTTACAACTTCAATTGTGCTTTCAGTTCCAATTGCCAAACGAACTATCAGCGTTGCAATCTTCCCGAAAGCGCCACAAACCGATTAATGCGATACGGTTGTACTCCGTTAAGCCAGAGGCTTATCGCGAAAGCATACATTACACTACACTTCAATCTCGTATCCAGTTATTTGCTAGTCTTACTGTTAGTTATTATAATTACCAGTGTGTGCGTCAGGCGTAAATCCAGTGAGAGGCTATGCAAACCAGTGAGAAAATTAGGGCAGAAATTGAGGAAACATTTGGTTTTTTCCCACCTTTCTTTGAGCCAGCAGAAGGAAACGTACAGGTGTTGGAAAATTTATGGCAACAAACACTTTCTGCTTATGTTAATAATCCCTTGTCACCTTCATTTAAAGAAAAGCTTTCTGCATACCTCTCGCGTTACTGTGCTGTTCCCTACTGCATGATTTGTCATAGTTGTTCTTTATACGCTCTTGGGATGAAAGCACGGAAGGTGTTAGAACTACTTGAATCACCTCCCCCAACAGAAAAGGATATTGACTCATACCTCCATATACTCGCACGTACAGCTGGTCATACAATTTCTTTATCCGATTTAGATCCAGTCCTTGAAGAAAGTCTACTCTACTGTTCGATATTTGTCTTTTCGGAAGGAGAGCAGACTGAGTACTGCCGGACTGAAGTGCGTCGTCTGCTTGGATTGGTGAATTACCAACATTTAATTACATTTGTAGCTTACGTTAGAATGTGCCATACATGGATGGAAGCTCACCCTGAAGTTGCTTATAAAGCAGATAAGCGAGCTATTGAGTTTTTAGGTAATTTACTTGAGGAAGAACCTAGTTTAGCTGACTTCTTTAGCAACCATATGGAGAAAGTCAGGCGCGAACGCCAAATTTGGATAGAACGACAAGCCCTAATCGTCGAGCGCCAACGAAATCAGGAAGCACTACGACAAGCTTACAATGAATTAGAAAGACGGGTTGAGGAACGCACTACCGAATTATCAGAATCTAATAAGCTCCTCCAACAGGAGATTAGCGATCGCCAAAGGGTTGAGGCACAATTACTCAATATAGCTTTTCACGATCCATTGACCGGGTTGCCAAACAGAACCTTATTCATGGAACGGCTAGAACAGACACTTGAGCGTACTAAAGGGCGTAAGGATTTATTTGCTGTTCTTTTTCTGGATTTAGATCGCTTCAAAATTATTAATGACAGTCTCGGACATACAATTGGCGATCGATTGCTCAAAGCATTAGCTGACCGACTTCAAACTAACCTGCGCTCTAAGGATACATTAGCACGTCTCGGAGGAGATGAGTTTGCCATACTGATAGAGAATATGGAGTCTGTTAACGATGCCATTCACCTTGCCGAACGACTCCAACAAGAATTGACAGTACCTTTCCGTATTCATGGTCACGAGGTGTTTACTACTTTAAGCATTGGTATTGCTCTCAGTACAGCCGGCTACGAGCTCCCAGAGAATCTTTTACGAGACGCCGATCTTGCTATGTATCGTGCCAAAGCTTCAGGTAAGGCGCGTTATCAAATATTTGACACAGGTATGTACACCGAAACGAAAAAGCTGTTACGGTTAGAAACTGACTTACGGCGTGCCGTTGAACGGCAAGAATTTTGCGTATACTACCAGCCGATTGTTTCGTTATCAACTAACAAAATTACCGGATTTGAGGCTCTCTTACGGTGGCAACATCCAGAATGGGGTTTAGTGTTACCAACGGAGTTTATTTCAGTGGCGGAAGAAACTGGACTGCTCGTACCTATTGGCTACTTGGTACTTCGAGAAGCTTGTCGCCAAACATACTTATGGCAGCAACAATTTCAGGACAAAAGTTTGACAATTAGCGTCAATCTTTCTAACAAACAATTTTCACAAATCAATCTTGACCAAGAGATTTACAAAATTTTACAAGAAACCGGCTTAGATGTACAAAGCTTGAAGTTGGAGATTACCGAAAATGTCATTATGGAAAACACTGTTGGAGTAACAGCAATGCTTTCACAATTGAGAGAACTAGGTGTTGAATTACATATGGACGACTTTGGTACTGGTTATTCATCCTTAAGTTATTTGCATCGCTTTCCAGTAAATGTTTTAAAAATTGACCGCTCTTTCATCAACAGTAGCGAATACTCAGAGATTGTGTGGACAATTATTACACTTGCTCACAATTTGAATTTAGACGTAATAGCAGAAGGTATAGAAACAATAGAGCAATTGGAAAAACTTAGGGGACTGCAATGTAAATATGGGCAGGGATACTTCTTCTCCAAGCCAGTTGAAGCATCAGCAGCAGAAGCTTTAATTGGGCAAGAGTTGCGCGTTTTATGTTGATGAATTAATTATAGGAATTCGACGCTTTTGGACTCCTAATCATTTAGTAATGGAAGGAAGACTACCTTTAGTTTCCATGTCCGCGATCGCTTGGATTATTGGTACGATTGTGGGCTTAAATCGCGATAAGCTGTTCATCGGGCTTATAGTAATTATAGCGGTAATTCTATACAATGTTTTGAGGTTAATTTTAAGTTATATTGGTATAGCTATTACAGGTAAATTAATAGCTGTTTACCGTACAATTTCGATTATGTGGGAATGCAAAATTCTGGTTTAGCCGTGGCTTTAGCGATAAGCCTCTGGCTTAATGGCTAAAGCCATATCGCACATTTTGAACTAGAAGCAGCGATCCCAGGAGCTATGTTCAGCGTCTGTCACAATCTTACAGGTTCTCTGATAGTTGCCATTTGGCGTAAAAGTTCATAATTCTCATCAGAGACCAAAATAAATTGGAAAATTAATAAGTGTGTAATTATACGATTTGGAATATTTATAAAAGTTATACTAAATGTTAGGTTCTACCTGGGAATTACTTAGAAGTGGCTCTGCCACTTCTTTTTTTGAATTACCCTCGACTTTATTTGGCAATAGTTGAAAATACTCAAAATATATTTTTTACTTCGTGCTTTCGTGCCAAAATAAGGATTACAAATAAAAAAGCTTGCCACTCAAAAATTTTTGTGTTATTAATGTAGCATAGACATAAGTAGGAATTCTCCTGTCGTCTTCCCATACTATCTGGGAAAACGACTTCCGCTATTTAGTCGAGACGCGGCTGCTGAACCAAAGTCTCCTAACCTCTTCAAAAAAAATAAAGTTCTGAGATGAGAGATAATTTCTGAGTCTTATTTTCATGATTTCTGAAATTTAACATAATACTCTCTTCTTGGTGCTGAACGTGGAGTTTTCATGCAGCCGAAAAATTTAAAACGACTTTTACGCGCTCTAGCTAAGCAAGGACTTAATGTTAGCTACAGCAACAATACTTACTCTGTTCGTTTATCCAATACCTCAGATGCACCTGTAGCAGAAGTTTTACTTCCAGAGGGTTTTCCTGTAGAAGCAAAGGCGCTCAAACAACTAGCAAACTTAGCCAACGTGCGCCATCCTGTGGGTGGATGCGTTTGCCGTGCTTGTGCAACACCCGACTTCCACCCCGGTGATGCGGGGATTGCCATTGGTTCAGTCATCGAAACAATCGGTCAAGTCATTCCCAGTGCTGTCGGTTCAGATATAAACTGTGGAATGCGCTTGCACGTTGCCAATTTAACAATTGACCAATTTCTGGCAAAGCGCAACCAGTTTGTAGAACTCATGAAAGGGGACTACTTTTTCGGAACTCGTGATGTGACTATGAAAGCTCGTACCATGCAAGCGTTGTTTCAACATGGGGTTCCTGGTTGGGTAGATGCCATGTTAGATGAGCCTACAGGGAGTTTTGTCAAGTCCGATCTTCATGAATTGCTCACAGAGAGCGATCGCATCTTCTTAAATGGTTCAATGGAGGGAGATTGGAAACTAGCACCCGAAGAATTACTCCCTAAAGATGGGCTAGTACGCGATGGTGGGCTTGCAACGATTGGATCTGGAAACCACTTTGTTGAAATTCAAAGAGTAGAACGAGTAGAAAATAGAGCATTAGCCCATGCGTGGGGAATTAAAGAAGGACAAATTGCCTTCATGATTCACTCTGGTTCTCGGAATGTAGGTAAATACATTGGTGGAATGTGGCGTGACAAAGCAAAAGCAGCTTGGGAAAAAGGTGTAAAGTATCCAGACTCTCACATTTTTCCTCTATCCGTACATTTCCATCCCCAATTAGTAACTCAGTACTTGCAAGCAGAAGCTACAGCAGCTAATTATGGTTTTGTTAACAGACTTTTGTTAGCAGAATTGTTGCGTTTGCGTTTGCGCGAAGTGTATGGAGATGTAGAAGCACCATTGGTATACGACTTACCGCACAACATCACTTTACAAGAAGGTAAGGGATGGGTGACTCGCAAAGGTGCTTGTCCCGCCTACGAAGGACAACCCGTAATTATACCGGGATCTATGGGTACGCCATCATATTTAGTTGTGGGGAAAGGCAATCCAACTTTTTGCTCTTCTGCTTCCCACGGTGCGGGAAGGGTTTTTTCACGCTTTGAGCTTACCCGTAAAGGAGCATCCCAGAGTGAAGAAGCCTTGGGACTAACAGGTGTAGACTGTATCACTTTGCGGGAAGAACGCCGCATTGAGGAAGCACCAGCTGCGTACAAACCCATACAACCTGTCATTGATGTACAGGTACAGGCAAATATGGTGGGAATTGTGGCAAGATTGAGTCCGGTGTTGACGTTTAAAGGGTGAGGGCTTTTGTAAAGTTTTCACAAATACGTCAAATTTTAAAGACGTAAAATTTTGCATCTCGAATAATACTTAGGAATTTGAATTTAGGGATGTCCAAGAAATAAATTATCCATCTTGTGGTACGGGCTTCTAGCCCGTTCTTTGTTAGTGACTGGCTAGAAGCCCGTACCACAAGAGAAAGTTAGTTATTTTTTTATGTGGAAGTCCCTTAATAAAGTACAGGACTCTTGTGGGGTGGGCGTCCTCGCCCGCCCACTCTTTTGGACTGGCAAGATGTCCATCCCACAAGAAATGTAGTTTATTTACCTGCACCTACTTATTGCTTGGGAGTGCTTAGCTTGAAAACCTTTAGAATAAAGTTGAAGAGCAATTGAGTAATATGACAGAAACTGTTACTTTACAAATTCCGATATCACTGTATCAAAGACTTGTAAATACTGCTAGTGCTACCAAGCGTCCCTTAGAGGATATTATACTTCATGCACTAAGAGTGGGAAGTCCACCAGATTGGGATAACGTACCTGATGAATTTCAGGTTGACTTAGCAGCATTAGACAAAATGGAAGATGAGGCATTGTGGAAAATTGCTCATAGCCAAAAAAGTTTAGCAGAAATGGAACGGTATAATGATTTGCTGGAGCGCAATCAAGATAGTATACTTTCTGATGCCGAACGAGCAGAATTAACAGCACTGCGAATGGAGGCTGACTGCTTTATGCTTCGCAAAGCTCAAGCCGCTGCTATTCTTCGCTGGCGCGGACATTATGTACCTTTATCATAAAATTTTGTTTCTAAAATTTCATTTTCTTGGCAACTTCTAAGCAATCTTGGTAGCAACTATGAATATGCTACTCTATTTTTATAGATATTTCTGCTTGCTTTATCTAAGCTAGTTATAGAGTTACCACACTTTTGGGAAATAGGTTGTATCTACGCTCTTGTATCTACTCTACCTATCCTTCACAATTCAGGCAAGAGACGAATTTATGCATATCACCGACATAAATACAGCTAGCCCTCCTCTTTCTGTCATTCGTATTGAGATAGAACGACTATTTGGTAGATACACGTATATTCTGACAAGGAAAGATAACGTTCCTCAGATAGATTCATCTCTTACGATCCTTTATGGAGATAATGGTTCTGGGAAAACAACTGTTCTTAAGCTCTTATTTCATCTTCTTTCACCAAAACAAGAATGCGGTCACTACCTGTTTTTAGCACAAACTCCTTTTTCTAGGTTTTCAGTATTGCTTGCTAATGGAACAAGTATTATTGCTACCCGTACAGATGGTAATTTACTTGGTACATTTCAACTTCAGCTTTTACAAGGAAGTTATCTTTTTAAGGAGACCATTCAAGTTGAAGCAGATAACAGAGCTACAGATAGACAAGATTATGAATTTTATAAACATTTAACAAAACTTCAATTAAATTTGTTTCTTTTAGATGATGATAGGCTGTTAAAAAGCGATTTTTTTGAAGAAAAAACTATAGAGTATCAGCGAAAGTCTATTAAAAGCTTTCTTGTTATCGATCCTTTTTGCGATGACAAGACTAGCATAACTAGAGAGGCTGCTCTCAAACTCTCTATTACTAGAACTGAGGAATGGATACGCGAACAAGCACTCAAGGGAGCGAACCAAGGGGCAGAAAATATTCATAGTATTTATGAAGATATTATTACACAAATTATTCGGAGTTCTGGCAAAATAGATGATTTTTCTCAATCATCACAGTCTATGGACATTTTGATTAATGAACTTAAATCATATGAAATTCGTAGTAAGGAATTTTCTCATTTTGGTTTAATGTCACCATTAATGACTCAAAAAATTGTTCAAATATTACAATTAAATCCTCAAGTCAATGATTCTATTATAAGTAGTATATTAAAACCTTATCTTGATAGTATAGCAGCTAGGTTTAATGCTCTCCAACATACGAAAGATTTATTGAGCTTATTTGAGAACACAATAAATAAATTTTTCCATGATAAATATATAAGATTGCATATTAAAGATGGGATACGAATTGTAACAGATACAGGACAAGAGTTATTTTCTGAAATGCTTTCTTCAGGAGAGAAACAATTACTGCTTTTATTTTGTAATACATTAACTGCACGCGATAAAGCTACCATATTTATTATTGATGAGCCGGAAATATCACTCAATGTAAAATGGCAGCGTCAACTGATTCGTGCTTTACTAGAACTGACCAAAGATAGCCAAATTCAGTTCATAGTCGCTACTCACTCGATTGAGTTACTCTCGCAATATAAAAATAACGTTATTAAATTGGCTAATATTGGTAAGTAAGATAAAGATGGAGAATGAGATAAGACGATCGCTTAATGAGCTAGTTGCTAGATATGAACTTGAGCCAGAACTACGAGATATATATGTTGAAGGTAAGACAGATAAGCTATTGTTAGAATGGTTTTTAAAACAAAAAGGACAAGAAGGTTTTGCTGTTTATGAAATTGATACTGTCGATATTCCTGCTCAAAAACTTTTTGAGTTTGGATTAAATGATAGTAAGCGAGGACGTGTTATCTACCTTGCTTTATTTTTACAAAAGATGCTCTCAGAGATTCCACCACATCTTACTTGTGTTGCAGATAAGGATTTTGATTGGCTATTTGATATAGAATATATTTGTGATTTACTATTATTTACAGATTATTCTTGTTTAGAAATGTATCTTTATAATGAAATTACTATAGATAAGTTTTTGCGTTTATCATTGCGTTTAAATCAAATAAAAACTAGAAATGTACTTTATCAAGTCTCTAAAATATTAGAAAAATTATATCTTTTAAGAGCTACTAATGAAGCTTTTAAGTTACAAATGGAGTGGTTAGATAAGTTTGAGGATTGCTGTAGTATAAATGCAAATAAAATATTATTTGATATAGAAAAGTTTATTGGAAAATATCTAAATAAAAATAGAAGAAATACACAAAAGGATTTATTTATTAATAAATTTAATGAACTAGCAGCTAAAAAACTCGTAGATTTAAGATATAAAATGCATGGTCATGACTTCAATGAAGTTTTATTATGGTACATTAGACCCTATTTAAGAAAAGAAATAAGACATTCATATAATTCAGAGATTTTGGCAGGAGCTTTATTAGGATGTATTGATATAGAACAACTAGCTCAAGAAAGTCTATTTCAAAAGCTAGTATCTCGTATGAGTGTCTAATAAAATGCGACAATACTTATCATCAGCTAGTTTTTTTCATCTTATAAAATTTAATTCCACTCAACGAGGTAAGAAATGCGAATTCTATTTATCTCGATTCACTTTCCTGAAGATTTGAGTCAGAGTACTCTGGGGATCTACAAACGGATGTCGATGTTTATCGATGCGATTAAGTCCCTCGGACAACTCGATATGCTGTTTTTTGTACCGCCAGAAACTGACGTTTCTCCAGAAGCAGTTGCCCAAACAGAACGCTTGCTTTCCGAGCATTGGCAAACCCCTCTTAATTTATTTTTATGTCCTAAGAAGGAAGACAATTCGCTTCCTAAATGGAAGCAGCAATGGGAAGGTATTTTTAGTTTTTTTCAACAGTCAGATTTCTCGATCGCACCACAACAAATGCAAGTACTGGAAAACTGCTTGAGCCGAAAACCAGATGCCATTTTTGTGCATCGGCTTTCATCTATGAGTGCAGTTATGCAAGTACAGCAAGATTTGCCTCCTATTTTTCTTGACTTAGATGATATCGAACATATCAGTTTTATGCGGCAAATCCGACAACCACCTACTCGGTTGATAACACAACTCTATTATTTACAAGTCCCCGCACGGTTGCGTGGAGAGTTACAAGCGATTCAGTTAGCACGTCGCACTTTTGTTTGCTCGGAACGCGATCGCACTTACTTAACAGAACGGTGGGGAGCGCCCGGTGTTGTCAGCATACCAAATGCGATCGCAATTCCGGAGCCACAAACGATTACTTTAGAACCTACCTTATTGATGTTAGGAGGTTACAACTACTATCCAAATATCAACGCCGCCAACTTTTTAATTGAGAAAGTATGGGTTCAAATTCATCAAGCTATGCCCAATGCTCGATTGATTATTGCAGGACCATATCCAGAAAATATTCACAGTTATAATAAGGGTATACCTGGTGTTGAATTTGCTGGATTTGTCGATAATTTGTCAGAACTTTATCAGCAAGCGCGAGTTGTTTGTTGCCCTATTTTATCAGGAGGGGGAACTCGCGTTAAGATGGTAGAAGCTGCTGCTTATGGTAAACCAATAGTTGCAACTCGCGTGGGTTCTGAAGGATTGGAATTCAAAGGCGGACAAGAATTTTTGATGCGAGACAATCCTAAAGATTTTGCTGAGGCTTGTTTGGAACTTTTGCAAAATTACGATTTGTGCGATCGCTTAGGTAATGCTGCTCGTGCAACAGCGATTAAAAAGTACGATCGCGCCAACATAGTTCGATTAATTCGACAGCAAATTGAGTTTCAACTTCCCTCTTTGCTTTAAGGTATTGCTACAACATCAAGCAATTTAACAATCGCCTCTACCAATTTGTCTGGTTCAACGGGCTTGGAGAGATGCATATTAAATCCGGCGGCTAAAGCTTGTTGCTGGTTAATTTCTCCCGCATACGCTGTGAGCGCAATTGCTGGAATCGTTCCTCCCTGCAGGGGGGATAACTTTCTCACGTGTTGAATCAGGGAATAGCCATCCATTTCTGGCATACCAATGTCACACAGTAGCACATCGGGGACAGACTGATTCAAAAGATTTAATGCTTCCACAGCTGAACCTGCTGTCATCACTTGTGCGCTCGCTTGCGTCAGAATAAATTTTGCCAGATCCCGCATATCTTCATCATCATCCACGACTAAAATCTCAATACCAGCAAGGTGAATTTCACTCTCTGAAGGGCGATCGTTGGCAAAAGGCTCCTGCTCGATAACATTTAACGGTAAGCGAACAGTAAATGTTGCTCCTAAATTCTCTCCCGCACTACTTGCCAAAACAGTTCCTCCATGCAGTTCTGTTATCTGACGGACGATCGCTAGCCCCAATCCCAACCCACCGAATTGTCGCGTCATTGTACTGTTTTCTTGACGGAAGTATTCAAATACGTGGGGCAAAAATTCTGGGCTGATACCAATTCCCGTATCTTTGACTTGAATTTGAGCATAGGTACCGACTTGCTCTAGTTGCACTTCAACTCTTCCCCCAGGGAGTGTAAATTTTACGGCGTTAGAAAGGAGGTTCCAGAACACTTGTTGCAGTCTATTCTTATCGATCGCTAGGGAAGCACGGTGAGCTAGTTCTTCTGCTAGTTCCAAGTCAGTTGAATCGTATTGCCGTCCGGACTCAGCGCTGATAAAGGAAATAACACCCAAAATTCGCACTTGGGTTCGCAAGGGTACTGACATGACTGAGCGGAATCCAATCTGACGCAGAATTTCCAAATGTTCTGGATCGCGGGCTGCTTGTACGAGCAACTCATCTGGAATGTTTGGTAGTATATCGGACTGTCCGGTTCGCAACGTTAGTGCAGCACCCCGAGGCTCGTTGAGGTTCAAAGGGTATTTATGTCTAATTTCTTGCGCCCAATGGAGTTTGGCGGGGTCAGTGTGAGCTACGGCGATTTGCTCTATGGAGCCGTCTTCTTCTATCATATGCACCGTACACCAATCAGCTAACTCAGAGACGGCGAGTTGTGCAACTCGCTCTAAGGTGGTTTGATAGTCGAGGGAGGAAGCAAGAACTGCACTCGCTTCTGAAAGAAAGCGTTGCCCTTGCTCTAACCGGACTCGCTCTGTTACATCTACGACATAAACTAAAACGTCTTCTACTTCACGATGGGAGTTTGTTGTTGGCAGATAGTAAACGTTGTAGTAACCAGGAGTGCGATCTCTACGTCCGGGAACATTTACGGCAAAGTTTGGTGAGATAAAGGGGTTACCTGTGGTGTAAATGTCGTGAAAGACTTCGACTAATTTGGGATCGGATTGTCCAAAAAGTTCTGAAATGGAATACCCTAAGTGTTGTTCGCGTGTTAATCCATTGATTTGGGCTAACGCTTCATTAATGGCAATAAATCGCTGCTGTTCGTTTAACCATCCAATTCCTACCGGAGAGGTTTCAAAGATAGTTGCTAGTTGACGCTGTGCAGTTTCTACTTGAGCATGGGCAATTCGTTCGCGTTCTAGCAATTGTTCGCGCTCTTGTTCGGCTTGTTTGCGCTCTGTAATATCAATAAGAACGCCAATCATGCGGGTAGGCTGTCCCTCAGCATTGTATGAAAATTGTCCTCTAGCTTCTGTCCAATGAATGGAAGCATCTGCCCAAAGCGTTCGGTATTCGTGGTAATATTCCTTTTTCTCAAGCATGGCTTGTTGAAGTGCGGTTTCTGCTTGCACTATGTCATCGGGATGAACGCTCTTAACCCAGACTTCATAACTTGGCTTGCACTCGTTTGGTTGAAGTCCCATGATGGTATATTGACCTTCTGACCAGGTTATCTGATTCAGCTGCATATCCCAGTCCCACGTTCCCATGCGTCCAACCATCAACGCTAATTGCAGCCGAGCTTGACTTTTTCTCAGCGCTTCTTCTGCTTGCGTTCGCTCGACTGCTAACCAAGTTTGTTCGGCAATTTGCTCCATGAGTGTCACATCTTCTTCCGTCCAGTGACGGGGGGAAACATGGTGTAACACAAAAAGCGCTACAAACCGTCCTTCTTTGACAAGCGGTACGCATAAAACAGCTTTTGTTTGAATTGTCGCAAAAGCAGCCGCACCAGAACCGGACGTGCGCGGATCGACATCCACATCGTCGATAACTAATGTCTTACCCTGCTTGAGTTCAGCAATAATTTCAATCCCGAAAGAATCTAAGTAGTGATTGCCTACTACGCTGATAACGCCATTGCAATAGTCGCGCTTGACAATAACGTATTCTTGTGCGTCATCTATTTCACCATAGGTACAGCGAGTCACATTGAAGTACTGACCCGTTGCACGCTCGACTTGCCACATAATTTCTTTTGGGTCTTGAATGGCAAGAATCATGTCGTTCAACTCAATCAAGAATTGCTGTTGTCGCTCGTTTCCAAAACTGCGAGCAACCCGTTCAATGAGTTCCGAGCGAGAAATCCCTTGCCGCCGAGCTTCCTCATCAAGCGATCGCCATGCTGTACTGGTAAGAGAAACACACACTCGTTGTTTCGATTCTGAGTCCCAATTGCTAACAAACTTACCACTAGCGTCCCGCTTCATTAAGATTTTCCGTATGCATACACGGTCATTTCTATTGAATCTAACTCACGCCTAACGAGGATCTGCCTGAAGACAGAGGTTTGAACTTAAGTAAGTCATCCCAAATAAAGCTAACTAGTTAGAGGATATTTGAAAAGTCATGCTTGATGTATCAAATATTTTTTACCCCACCCTAGCCCTCCCCTTGTAAAGGGGAGGGAACCGGAAATTCAATTTCCCCCCTTTATAAGGGGGGATTAAGGGGGGTAATAGTCTCTTTTCAAGATATAGTAAATTTTCCCGCAAGGTTAGTTTCTTTTGCTACTTTAGTAGAAGAACTTATAGTTTTACATATGGGTCAGTACCCCGCACTAAAGTGACGGGGCTTCCATACTCCCGGAGGTTTACGGTGACATATTTTATTTAATCTGAAAGATTTTGACTGCAACTACCGACAGAATAGAGTATCGCGAGTGTCACGTCCCGTAATTGGATTAGTGCCTTTAGCGACTTTACACAATTTTTCTTGCTCATCTTTACGTAGCAAGACATCAGTAAAATCTGCTCCGTCGATAATAGCACCATCAAATTTGGCATTGGCAGCAAATGCACCATTCAAAACTGCATTGGTCAAATTCGTTTTACTTAAACGGGCTGAGTCTAAAGTCGCATTTGTGAGATCTGCACTCTCTAAATTTGCCGATTCGAGATTAGCAGCAAAAAAACTAACACCGTTTAAGTTAGTGTTACTCAAATTGCTGTAACGGAGATTGGCATGAGAAAAGCTGGAATCTGTCAGGTCACGTCCTGAAAAATCTTGATTTATCAAGTTTTCTTTGTTGTAGTCAAGTGCCAGTGCTTGTGGCGCAAATGCCGCACAAGTTACAGGGGTCGTCAGAAATGCTACTGCCCAAAGCAGTAAACAGACTATCCTTGCCCAAATCCGATTGCTTAACCTAGTCATCGTAATTTTTTACTAATGGCAAACCATCCTCCATCTCATTATCCCCGTATAGGTATCGCAGGAGAAGACCTAGTTGTTAATTGGTTAGAATCCCAAGGCTGGATTATCTTGCATCGCCGATGGCGTTACCACAGAGGAGAAGTTGATATTATTGCCCAATTTGGCGAACAAGGACAAAATACGGGGAATAAGAAAAAAATTCCTCCCTCATCTCTCTTATCCCCTGTTTTGGCATTTGTCGAAGTGAAAACGCGCAGTCAAGGGAATTGGGATGCAGGAGGAAGAGGTGCTATAACGCAACAAAAACAAGCAAAACTTTGGCGCACTGCTCTTATGTTTCTGGCTCAATATCCTGAAAAAGCAAATTACTCTTGCCGATTTGATGTTGCTATTGTTGGTTATCAACAGACATCACAAGAATCATATGTAGTTAAAAATGCCCGAGGAGAGCGAAGCAGTCCTTTAGAGAATCAGTATAAATTAGTACTATATGAATACATTCCAGCAGCTTTTGATTGTCCGAGCAGTTGATAGCAGGTAAAAGATAGCAAACAAAAGCTTTAAGATTATCAGTTACCTGCTGTCAGTGACTAAAGCAATCATCATGCTAGTGTTTCTGGACAGTAGCCCAAACCTCTAACAAACTGCTGTCGAAATGCCTCAATTTCCTCTTTCTCTGGATTTCCGTGAGAAACGATCGCGACTTGATAGCGACGCATCACATCTACAGGGCATTGTCCTGCTTCTAAACTCCAAAGTGCCATTTGCACGCGCATGGGTGGTTCGTAACTAATACCCAATTCATTCAAGAAAGCTCGAAAATCACCATCAATTTGAGCTGAAATGCGACCCTTTAGTTTGATCCTAACCACCCAACCATCAATTTGATGAATTACGGTGACGAATGAAACGGGCATCTGGGGTCTGCTATGTAAGAATTGAACAACCCTCAGAGTTAAACTGGCATTGGCCAGGTAATACAAGTATTCCATCTTGGTGCTTGGGATCAAAGCTAACCCTACATTTCTATTATTTGTAGATCGACCCCGATCCTTGCTAGGGTAGAAGCCCCCGTTTTTCCATGGGGAGGTTTACCCAATTATTATCAGTGACCAGTAACCAGTGACCAGTGACCAGTGACCAGTAACCAGTAACCAGTGACCAGTAACCAGTGACCAGTGACCAGTAACCAGTAACCAGTGACCAGTGAACTATAAAATGCAGGAACCATCAACTAGAAACAATGACAACTCTGTCTTTGACGTTAATCGGGAAGATTCAGATTTAGACACTTGTTTGGCGGGATATGACTATGAATTACCTCAAGAACTGATTGCCCAAAATCCTGTAGTGCCGAGAGATAGTTCTAAGTTACTAGTGGTCAATCCAGATGCAGGATTGGAAGCAGCTTCCCAACATCGTATTTTCCGCGATTTGCCCGACTTACTGCAATCCGGAGATTTACTTATAATGAATGATACGCGAGTTATTCCGGCTCGGTTATACGGTTATAAACAAACGGGTGCAGAAATAGAAGTTTTGCTGCTAGAGGAGCGACAGCATAATTGCTGGTTAGCTTTAGTTAAACCGGGAAAGCGTTTTAAACCTGGAGCAAAGATTGTTTTTGAACCCAGTCCCCAGTCCCCAGTCCCCAGTCGCCAACTCACAGCCACAGTTCTAGAAACAGATGAAGCAACTGGGGGGCGTTTATTACAATTTGATTTGCCAGAGGGATCATCCCTAGTGCAATTATTAGACGTATTTGGTGAAGTTCCTCTACCACCCTACATTACGGCTTCTGATGCCAAGAGCGAACAGTATCAAACAGTATACGCACAGTATCCGGGAGCAGTTGCAGCTCCTACAGCAGGTTTACATTTTACTCCAGAATTATTAGATCGATTGCAACAACGCGGTATCGAGCGAGCCTTTGTGACGTTACACGTAGGCGTGGGGACATTCCGCCCTGTAGAAGTGGAAGATATAAAAACCCACAAAATGCATGAAGAATGGATTGAAGTACCTTCCGCAACAGTAGAAAGAATCCGCATGACTCAAGCATCTGGTGGTCGGATTATTGCTGTGGGTACAACAGTAGTACGCGCACTTGAAGGTGCAGCATCTCAAGGAGAATTTAAACCATTTTGTGGTAAGACGGATATGTTTATCTATCCGGGCTATAAATGGCGTGTTGTTAATGGCTTAATTACTAACTTTCACTTACCGCGTTCTAGTTTGTTAATGTTAGTGAGTGCTTTAATTGGTCGGCAAAGATTGTTACGTGTTTATCAGGAAGCTGTCGCCTCTCGTTACCGCTTCTACTCTTTTGGAGACGCTATGTTAATTTTGCCACATATAGTAAGTAGTTAGTTGTTAGTGGATAGTGGTTGGTGGTTGGTGGGTGGTGGGCATTGCCCACCCTACTAGCAACTAACCACTAACCAATAAGTTAATTTTAAATTTTGTTCTGGGTAACCTGACTTATAAGCCTATTGCAATAAATGCAGGTCTGCCAGTCATGTCTCAAAAATATCAATTGTCTCAGTGGTTTCTCGGTTTCCTTAAAGTAGTTCTTCATCAAAATCGCCGGAAGCAAACTTTTGGGCTTCTTGTTACTTTCTCTGCTTTTTTGGTGGTAACACCATCAATGATGGTAACTTCTCAAACTAAGCTACTTGCTGAAACTTTTGTCCCTTCTCAAAATTTGGAAGCAGCAAGTTTGTTTCAGCAAGGAGTTATGCGCTATAACTACAAGGACTTTCAGGCGGCGGAGAATGCTTTCCGTCAAGCCTTACAGCGCGATCCAAATATAGCTGCTGCTTACAATTACTTGGGTAGTATCATGTTGCAACAAAATCGCTTGGATGCAGCAGTGCAGGAGTTTAGTGAAGCAATTAGAATTAATCCGAATGTTGGCGAAGTTTACTATAATATTGGGTTAGCGCTGCACAAACAAGGACAGAAAGAAGCGGCGATTACTGCTTATCGTCAAGCTATAGTTATCAACCCAACAATGGCAGCGGCTTATTACAATCAAGGATTGGCTGTGTACGAACTCGGACAGGTTGATGCAGCCATCGATTTATATCAAAAAGCTATTAATTTAGATAGCACTAATGTTAATGCTTACTCTAACTTAGCAAAAGCTTTAGAACAGAAAGGACAAACATCGGAAGCGATCGCAGCCTATGGCAAGATTGTAGAAATTAACCCTGAGAATGCCGACGCTTATAATAACATGGCAGGGTTAATGGCGAACCAAGGTCAAGCACTAGAAGCAATAGCTGTTTATCAGCAAGCGATTCGCCGAATTCCTAAAGATGCTGAAGCGTACTATAACCTTGGTGTTACTTGGTACAATCAAGGCGACTACAAAAAAGCCAATGGAGCTTTGAAAGCGGCTCGCGATCGCTACCGCAAACAGGGTAATATCGAGCAAGCGAGTAAAGTAGAGCAATTGATGCAACAAATTGTCCAACTAGCAGCATACAAAAAAACTCAAGTTGGTCAAACTCAAAACACTTTGCCCACTCAAACTCCTACAAACAGTGTAGCTATCCCCGAACAACAGACAGCAGATCCGAGCGTACCTATTCCCGTCGAACCACCAACTTTAGATCGATAGGATTGGGGATCGGCGATTAGCGATTGGTGATTAGGGATTAGAAATGAGTTCTACCTTTTGTCACTCTTGTTTCAGTCTCCAGTCCCAGTCCCCATTGCCCCTCAACAAGGAGGGGGCCCCGAGTTCCCCAATCCCCTAAATTGGCAACTTATTGATATCTTTGTTGCAGCCAATAACCACCATCGCCGAACCGCGTTCAAAACGATTGTAAGGATCGGGGTTGATTTGAAATTTTCCATCCTGACTCACAGCAAGTAAATTCAAACCGTAGCGGCTGCGAAGTTGGAGTTCGGCGATGGTTTTGCCGTGAAACTCATCGGGTACAATCACTTCTACAATACTGTTATCAGGGTCGAGGTCAAATCGATCTAAGATAGAAGGCTTAGTCAACGTTCGTGCTAAAGCACAACCTGCTTCATATTCGGGAAAGACGACATGATCTGCTCCTACTCTATGTAATAGTTTACAGTGAACTTCACTAGAGGCTTTCGCCACCACATGAGGTACACCACCCTCTTTAACATTTAATGTCGTGACTATACTTTCCTGAACGTAATTTCCAATTGCCACAATCACCGTATCAAACTCAAAAATGCCTGCTTCTTTTAGTGCAGCTGACTCTGTTGAATCTAGTTGCAAAGCATGACCAGTTATTTGCTCTGTCAATGCTTGGGATACCCGCTTTTCATCTATGTCCGTAGCTAGAACTTCATAACCAAACTTATGTAAGGTAGAACAGACGGAACGCCCAAAACGACCCAATCCTATGACAGCAAACTGACTATTATCTTTACGCAAGCTCCGAAAAAATCCTAATGATGACAAATTCACCGTTCTAATCCTTATAAAATATGACTGCTTTTTTATGGATAACTACCCCACAAGTAAATTTTCTTCAGGATAGTGAATATTGGTAGGACGAGGATCTCCTAGTATTGCTGACATAAGCAACAAAATGCCAACCCTTCCTATATACATTGTGAAGATGAGTACTAGTTTTGCTCCTGTAGAAACACTCCCTGTAATTCCTGTAGAAAGACCTACAGTTGCAAAAGCTGACACTACTTCAACAAGAATTTGAATAAATGATATTTTTGGATCTGTGAGCGCAATTAATATTGTAGCTAGGATGACGGTAGCAATTGAGCCAATTAAAACCCCAATAGCCTTTAAAATTAAAGGAACTGCTATCTTGCGTTCGTACAGCAAAACTTCTTCTTTGCCTTGAAGAATTGCCTGGGTACAACTTGTAAGAACTCTCAACGTTGTTGTTTTGAGCCCACCTCCCGTTCCACCTGGACTGGCACCAATAAACATCAGTGCAATAGTAATAAACAGCCCCGCCGTTGTCATTTTGCCTATATCAATAGTGTTAAATCCAGCAGTCCTGGGTGTTACTGATTGAAACCAAGCGACTAATAATTTATTTTGAAAACTGAGATTGCCAAGTGTTGCAGGATTTCTTAGTTCAACAAAGAAAAATGCAATAGTTCCCAAAATCAAAAGAAATACTGTTGTACTAACTGCAACCTTAAAATCTAGAGAAAACATGAGTTTAATCTGTCGTTTTTGCCAAGTATCGCGCAGCCAAACAAAAGCTTCTAAAATGACTTGATAACCAATGCCGCCAAAGATAATTAACCCGGTAACGACAAAAACTACTAAAACCGATGATTGATATTTGATTAAGTTATCTGGAAACAAACTAAAACCAGCATTATTCCAAGAATTAATGCTGTGGAAAATAGATATCCAAAGCCCTTTGCTCCAGCCATAGTCGGGTACAAAAGCTGGTAGCAGTAAAAATATTCCGGTGATTTCAAAAATTAAGGTAGTGGCAATGATGGAACGAATAATTTGGACGCTACCTTGCATTCCTGGTCGATCTAAGGCTTGTTGGATGGCAATTTTTTGCCGCAAGTCAAATCTACGACCGATCAACAAAATGAGAAAGGTTGTAGTGGTCATGTAGCCCAAACCACCAATTTGAACCAAAAGAGCCATAAATAATTGACCCCAAAAGGAGAAGTAAGTACCAGTATCAACAACTCCCAAACCTGTAACACAGACTGCTGAAGTTGAAGTAAACAAAGCCACAATAGGGTCATTCCAATTTCCACTACTGGTTGAAAAAGGCATCATCAGTAGGATAGTCCCCACAGTGATAACTGCTAGAAATCCCAAACAAATTTTTCGAGAAACAGTCATAAAATGGTTAAATTTGCAACACCCTAGGGAGTAAACTTGAATCACTCTTACCTAGATGTAAAAATACATTACCCTAATTTAAATAAAATCACACATGGTAGCCTACGAATGTGTCTAAATTTTTGTCTTAATCACTGCTTTTTTCATGAGTGCAACACTTTACCAGCAAATTCAGGAGTTTTACGATGCTTCTTCCGGTTTATGGGAACAAATCTGGGGAGAACATATGCACCACGGCTACTATGGTGCAGATGGCAAGGCGAAAAAAGACCGCCGTCAAGCACAAATCGACTTAATTGAAGAACTACTGAAGTGGGCTGGAGTTCAAAAAGCTGAAAATATACTAGATGTGGGGTGTGGAATTGGTGGAAGTTCGCTACATTTAGCAGAAAAATTTCATGCTAAGGCTACAGGAATCACTTTAAGCCCAGTGCAAGCAGCAAGAGCAACACAACGCGCCCAAGAGTTAAATTTGGTATCTCAAGCTCATTTTCAGGTTGCAGATGCTCAAGCAATGCCTTTTGATGACAATTCCTTTGATTTGGTTTGGGCGTTAGAAAGCGGCGAGCATATGCCTGATAAAACTAAGTTTATGCAGGAGTGCTATCGGGTGCTAAAACCTGGTGGAATGTTAATTATGGTGACTTGGTGTCATCGACCTATTGACAATTCACCCCTCACAGCAGATGAGGAAAAGCTTTTGGCGGAAATTTATCGAGTTTACTGCTTGCCTTACGTCATTTCTTTACCAGAGTATGAAAATATTGCCCGTCAACTCGGCTTGCAAAATATTCGTACTGCTGATTGGTCAAAGGCTGTTACACCATTTTGGGATGTGGTGATTGATTCGGCGTTTTCTCCACAGGCAATTTGGGGTTTGCTACTTTCGGGTTGGACTACAATTCAAGCCGCCCTGTCTTTGGGTTTAATGCGTCGGGGTTACGAACGTGGATTAGTTCGATTTGGTTTGTTGTGTGGAACGAAATAACGAGCTGCGCTCTTACGCCGAGGAGGACACAGAGAGAGGAGATTTATGAATCAGATTTCGCAACGAAGGTTTAAGGACAGTTGGCTTTACAGTTTTTGGAAGTTTTCACGTCCTCACACGATTATTGGTACAAGTTTAAGTGTGTTGGGATTATATCTGATTGCAATTTCCCCACTCACCACTCACTACTCCCCATTCCCCCTTATAGGAGCATGGATTGCTTGTCTATGTGGCAATGTTTATATTGTGGGCTTGAATCAACTTGAAGACGTAGCAATTGATAAAATTAATAAGCCCCATTTGCCTATTGCCTCTGGAGAATTTTCCATGCAAACAGGTAAGTGGATTGTTGGTATAACTGGTACTTTGGCACTATTTCTTGCAGGTATTCAGGGACCTTTTTTGTTTGGAGTTGTGGCTATTAGTTTAGCAATTGGTACTGCTTACTCTTTACCACCCATTCGCTTAAAACAATTTCCTTTTTGGGCGGCACTTTGCATTTTTTCGGTTCGAGGTGCAATAGTGAATTTAGGACTCTTTTTACACTTTAGTTGGGTTTTGCAAAAAAGTCATATCATTCCTTCCAAGGTTTGGGTTTTGACGCTGTTTATTTTGGTTTTTGCTTTTGCGATCGCAATCTTTAAAGACATTCCCGATATTGAAGGAGACCTTCTATACAACATTAAAACTTTCACCATTAAACTTGGCAAAGCAGCAGTTTTTAATCTTGCACTTTGGGTGTTAACTCTTTGTTACACAGGCATGATTTTGGTAGGCTTGTTTAAGCTAGCAGAAGTCAACTCGATTTTCCTAGTTCTGACACAATTTATTGCCTTAATTTGGATGTGGTGGCGGAGTCAAAAAGTTAGCTTGCAAGAAAAAAGCGACATTGCTCGATTTTATCAGTTTATTTGGAAGCTATTTTTCGTGGAATATTTAATTTTTCCCATTGCTTGCCTTTTCAGTAATCAGTGACCAGTAACCAGTGACCAGTGACCAAATGTAGGGTGGGCAATGCCCACCATTTGATTAAGGAATAAGATAATGTTTGACACTTTTCAACTGAGTTCTGTATTTGCTGTAGTTGCTGTTCTTTCTAGTCTTGCATTGCTTGGCTATTTTTCTTGGAAAACCTTAAGAACTTCCAACCTTTTCCAGAAAGGAATCACACTTTACCAGCAAGAAAACTACAAAAGCGCCGAAGCTACATTTCGGCAAGTCATTGCTATAAATTCCACAAATGACGTGGTTCGCTTACTTTTAGGAGATACTTTAATGCAGCAAGGAAAAGTAGAAGAAGCAACCCAACAATTTCAAGATGTCATTAATCGCGCACCAAAAAAAGTGGACGCTTACTTACGCCTCTCCAATGCCTTGATGCGACTAGAAAAAAAAGAATCAGCTATTGCCACACTCGAACAAGCCAGAGACTTACTCCAAGCACAACGCCAAGCGCAAAAACTAGAAGAAGTAAATCGCGTTCTTGAAAAACTCAAGAAATCATAACCGCAGCCTGTAGCTGATGAACGCGGATACTTTGCTCTTCTATCTGCGTCCGTCTGCGTTCATCAGCGGTTCAAAAAATAAAAGTTGTAATACCTATGAACAAACCAAAAGGCAAAGTCTATCTTGTCGGTGCTGGACCCGGAGATCTTACATATCTAACAGTCAAAGCATACAAACTTTTATCGCTCGCTGAAGTCTTAATTTACGATGCTTTAGTAGACACAGATTTATTACAACACATACCACCAGATTGCCTACAAATCAATGTAGGAAAACGAGGGGGTCAACCCAGTACACCTCAAACCGAAATTAACAACCTACTCGTGCAGTATTGCCAATTGGGACGACAAGTTGTGCGCCTCAAATCAGGAGATCCCTTTATTTTTGGTCGCTGTACTTCTGAAATTGAAGCCTTAAAAGCTGCTGATTGTGCTTTTGAAGTTATACCAGGAATTTCCTCAGCCCTCGCAGCCCCTTTACTTGCTGGAATACCTCTCACAGATCCAGTCATGAGCCGATGTTTTGCTGTTTTGACAGCCCACGAACCAGATGCTTTAGACTGGGAAGCCTTATCCCGCCTAGAGACACTGGTAATTTTGATGGGTACTCAGCAGCTAGGTGAAATTATACATCGACTTGTGCGGCAAGGGCGATCGCGTTCAACACCTATTGCCATTATCAAATGGGCAGCAACTCCTCAACAACAAATTTGGACGAGTACATTAGAAAACATACTCGAACAAACCACTGGTGTCTCGCTGTCACCAGCAGTCATCGTAGTTGGCGAGGTTGTGGAACTACGCAATTATTTGCAACCAGCCACAATATCAATAGATAATACCCCAGTAGCTAAGGCTTTGCAATCCATAACTATGCAAACAAACTTCCCCCCCTCTCCCTCTCCCCCCATTCCCCCCTCTCTTCCCCTCACAGGTAAAACTATTCTGGTGACACGCGCCGCCGGACAGTCGAGCCAATTTACACAAGCCCTCGCCTCACAGGGTGCAACCGTTATTGAAATGCCAACCATAGAAATTGTTCCGCCCTCAAGTTGGGAAGGTTTGGATAATGCTATTTCACAGATATCTGACTTTCACTGGTTAATTCTCACTTCTACTAATGGTGTGGACTATTTCTTTGAACGGTTGTTTGCACAAGGTAAAGATGCTCGGACTTTATCTAACCTAAAAATTGCTGTTGTTGGAGAAAAGACAGCTCACAGCCTGAGACAACGCTGTCTCCAAGCAGATTTTATCCCTCCCAACTTTGTTGCAGATTCTCTGGTAGAAAACTTTCCTGAAGAACTCACGGGTAAAAAAGTTTTATTCCCCAGAGTAGAAAGCGGTGGACGGGAAATTTTGATACAGGAATTAACTGCAAAAGGAGCAGTGGTTGTAGAAGTGGCGGCTTATCAATCTCGCTGTCCCGATAATATCTCGCCGTCAGCAGAGTTAGCACTTCAAAATGGCAGCGTGGATGTGATTACTTTTACAAGTTCTAAAACAGTACAATTTTTTTATCAACTGATACAAAAAGTGTTCTCTAAGAATTTTCAAGAAGATTTATCATTTGCGTTACGCGAAGCGTCAAGCTCCCAGCTTATCGCAAAATCTCTAGAGAACGTTTGTATTGCTTCCATCGGTCCCCAAACCTCCAAAACTTGTCGTTCTTTATTTGGACGAGTGGACGTAGAAGCAGAAGAATATACCTTAGATGGATTAACTCAAGCACTCATAAAATGGACAACTACTTCAGTTTGATAAGGTTATAGGCAGAAATGTGTTAAATGTTTGTTAAAATAGTATATTTTTTTCATGAAGATACTTTGAATAGCAGGGTAGTTACCAGTGAGTATGCTTTATTGGTTAAGTGTCAAAGCTTCGTGATAGACCGGAAAACTGGAGTAAAGCTTCTGTAATAGCAGCAATCCATTTGGCATGGAATACTTCCATTGATAATGTCTCAACTCCAGGAACAGTAGGTGAGAAAAACTTTCTCTTTCAAACGGTGAGTTAGGGAGAGATTGAATGTGCAAAATTTAGATACGCCCTGCTTGTGTCAGCTATGACCGCTTCATACCAAAGTGTAAAAATTCGGAGGTGCTTCAATGGGTTATTTATTAAATTTAAGTAACTTAAAGAAAGTTATAGCGGTAGGCATAATTTTCTCTGTCGCAACGATTTTAGCTCCTGCATCTGCTCGAGCTATTAGTATCGGTAGAGCTTCTGGAAATTCAATTAACACTGGTTATTTTAATTTTGATGTAGTTACTGTTGACGATCTAACTAAAAATGATGATAGTATAGGAGTCTTTCCTGAAGCTATTCAAAACTTTAATATCTATACAAGAGATTCTAATGGAACATTTGTTTCTGTCAATTCTGATATTTGTGGTAATCCAGTTTGCCCCCCAGGAAATGTGACGGTTACTAAACTTAAAATCGACCCTGCGTCCGGCAATGTTTTAAATCTCAATATTGGCTCTGATAATCAGCAAATTAATTTAAAACAGCTTCAGGAGTTATTCACTACCGTTAATAAGTTACCGTCTGAGTCTGATTTTTTTGAGAGCAATGACATAGTGAGGTATGACGTTACATTTGATAGTAATTCTCAACCTAATTTAATTTTCTTTATCCAGTCAAATGATTCTAATATCATTAATGATTTATCAACATTAAGTCAATTTAATAATACAAATATACTAGGTTTGTTTCCCAGTCGTGTTGTTGCTTTCAATGACGATCGCAGTGTTGGAAATACAGGCGGTGTATTTGACTTTAAATTGCAATTGCCCTCTCAATCTGTCCCCGAACCTAGAGCTACTGCTGGATTGCTTGGTGTAGGACTATTGGGTACAGTGTCATTAATCAAGAAAAATAGGCGTTTGAGGAAATCTGTTGAACACAAAAAGTATCAGATCGCTTGTCATAAAAATACATTACTCAACAGGCTAATTTAAAGCAGAATAATAAATAGACCCTAAACTGGCAAATAGGGGGTATTTAGCCCATGAACCCCTTGAGACTTCAGTCTTGGAGTTTTATTGGGAGCTTTTTGCTTTGGCTGTTAGCCTTAAACCCAATAGCAGCAGAAATCATCCCAGATACTACACTCCCCAACAATTCTACCGTTACTCCCTCTACTAATACCAGAATCATTGAGGGAGGAACTCGAAGAGGTAACAATCTGTTTCACAGCTTTCGGGAGTTTTCGTTTTCTGCCCAAACTGCTAACACTACTGGAGACACTGCCTTTTTCAATAATGATTCGGCAGTTAGGAACATCATCACTCGGATAACAGGTGGGTCACGCTCTATTATAGATGGCAAGATTCAAGCTAACGGCACGGCTAATCTATTTTTTATCAATCCCAATGGCATTATCTTTGGACAAAATGCTAGTTTACAGATTGGGGGTTCGTTTGTAGCAAGTACAGCTACCAGCTTAAAGTTTGCCGATGGTGCAGAATTTAGTGCGATCGCTTCTCAAACATCTCCGCTATTAACAGTGAGTGTTCCCACAGGTTTGCAATTCGGTTCCAATCCTAGAGACATTGTTAACCAATCTCAAGCAAGTCCAGCTGGAGCAGTTAATAGTCTTGGTTTTCCAGTTGGATTGCAAATTCCTAGCGGTAAGACTTTAGCGTTGGTGGGGGGTAATGTCTCCCTTGTGGGAGGGAATTTGACAGCAGCAGGTGGAAGAGTTGAACTAGGTAGCGTTGCTGAAAGTGATTTAGTCACTCTGAGTGAAATTGAAACAGGCTTTGCACTGGATTATGCTGGTTTTCAGAACTTTGAGAATATTCAGCTTTCACGTGGTTCTCAAATCGATACTAGTGATTCTGGAAGTGGTGCTGTTCAGTTACAGGGGAGAAACGTAACTCTCAGTGAGAATTCGCTAATTGTGGCGATCGCTCTTGGGTTAAAAAGAGGGGACAATTTAGCAATTAATGCCACCGGATCTGTAAACCTAAGTGGAGGTTCACAAATTGGAACTTTTGCTGAGAGTCAGGGTCAAGCTGGGGATGTCTTAGTAAGAGCCTTAGATTCTGTAGAACTGGTGGGAACAGCGTTTCTAGGTTCTCAAGTCTGCGTAAGTTCTTTAAACTGTGAAAGCGTTACGGGCAATGGTGGTAACTTAATCATTGAAACTAGGAGACTGCTAATTCGAGATGGCTCGATAGTTGATGCTTCTACGTTTGGGGCGGGTCAAGCAGGGAATGTCATTGTGAAAGCTTTAGATACTATAGAACTCGTTGGCACAACACAAGATGGATTACCTAGCGGTATTTTTGCTCAAGTTGCCGATCTAGCCATTGATAATCCTGGCAATGCAGGAACTCTGAGTATTGAAACTCAACGGTTGATTGTCAAAGGAGGCGCACAAATATCCACGGCTGCTCGCAAAGGGGGAAATGGTGGAAATTTGACTGTCAACGCCACAGATATGATTCAACTGAGTGGAGCTTCATCATTTGCCACAGCTTCACTTCTGGATAGTCATCGCAGTGGAATTTTTGTCTCAGCCGAGCCAGAAGCTACAGGTAATGTTGGAACCTTGAATATTAGTACAGGAGTACTTACTGTCGAAGATGGAGCTAGAATATCAGCTGATAACTTGGGTTCAGGCAAAGGAGCAATACAGAGTTTAAACATCAGGCAATTAGTGATTCAGAATGGAGGAGAAGTTAGATCGGGTTCATTTGCAGAAGGTTCAGGGGGAACTTTGACCATCAAAGCTGCTGAGTCTGTAGAAGTCACGGGTAGGGGAACAATTGGCTCTGATGTGATTCCCAGTACTTTGTTTACTAGAGCTGAAGCTACCGGAAAGGCGGGTAACTTAGCTGTGACAACTCAGCGTTTGAATGTTAAAAATGGTGCAGAAGTTACTGTCAGCAGTACAGGCTCAGGACAAGCAGGTAATTTGGAAATTATAGCGCGTTCTCTTACATTAGATAACGAAGGCAAGCTCATTGGTAAAACTGCCTCTGCTGATGGTGGCAACATTGCACTTAATCTACGGAATTTGTTGCTACTGCGTCGCAACAGTGAGATTTCTACTTCTGCTGGTACAGCTTTTGCAGGCGGTAATGGTGGTGCGATCGCGATCGATATTCCTGATGGCTTTATTGTTACCGTACCTTCAGAAAACAGCGACATTACTGCTAATGCATTTAGTGGTAAGGGAGGCAGTGTTACGATCGATGCGACTGGCATCTTTGGGCTAGTGCAACGGAGTCGAGACGAACTAGAGCAGCTTTTAGGAACAACAGACCCGACTCAACTAGATCCTAGTTTGCTACCTACCAATGACATTACCGCCATTTCACGACAAAATCCTTCTTTAAATGGACAAGTCATTATTAATACACCGGATGTTGACCCCAATCGGGGGTTAGTCCAGTTACCAACAGAGCCAGTCAACGTGGAAGTGGTACAAGGCTGTCAAGCGGGAGGACAGCAGTCGTCATCTGTTGCATTTTTTAACACTGGCAGAGGAGGTTTACCAGTAAATCCTTACGAACCTCTTAGCAGTAGTAACATCTGGGAAGATGTGTCAGCACCACCTCAAGTTACAGATGGGGAGACAAGAAGACAAGCAACAAACTTAGCAAACCTACCTGACAAAATTGTGGAGGCTCAAGGGTGGGTCATTAATAAAAAAGGGGAAGTTGTCCTTGTAGCAGAGATACCTGATTGCAGGTAAGGATGGCAGCGATACAAAATCATATTTAGAAAAGCAAGTCAACGATGCACTTGAGCAGTTGAAAAAAATGGAAGAAAAGGAACTAGAAGAATGAAATACACAATTCTGATTCAATGGTCAGATGAAGATCGATGTTATATAGTTTTACTGCCTGAATTTAAGAATGTTATGCAACTGCTTTTACTGACGAGAGCAAGAGATCCCATAAACACTGCCATTCCATTTTGAAAAACCACTGGCATAACGCTGATCCCACGTATGCATCATTAAAAACCACGGCGTGTTTTTTTGATCTACTAAAGTCAACACATGATCTTTACGGTCAGTACGTAAGTCGATTGAAGAATCAAAATTTCTTGGCATAAGAGCGTGAAGATTGCCATCAATTAGCCCACTTACTTCGGTACGAATGCTATCCGGCTCGCCGAGCCGAGCTATCCAATAATAATGGAAATCTACCGTTACTGGACGACCGTCGAAATTGCAGTTCCATATTCCTACCCAATCATCTTTAGTTACCGCCTCCGCTTTTTGGGTGAACGAGAAACAGACAAATACTACATTAGTTACACATAAACCTAACAGAAGTGGTAGTAGATATGTTATTTTTTTCATACAAATCTGTTGACTGAATAAAATGCAATTACGTGTTTGAACGAAGGATTAAGCTTTTTTCCTTGGTTCTATCTATAACTCATCTAAAAAACTAGAGTTTTCTGCAAAACTTTAAATATTAATTTGTGTGAAAATACATCTAATACTGAGCTTCGGCACGAGTAATAGTTGAGAATATTATCATGCTGTACCACCGATTACTCAAACTCACTCTTCTAGCATTGCTAGCATTCATAACAACTTTAGGTGTCCCAGTTCTCTCATCTCAACAAGTTGTAGGCACTTCAGTTGTAAGTCAACAGATTTCAAATGCCTATTTGTTACTAAAGCAGGGCATAGAACTTTATGATGCTGAACGGTTTTCAGAGGCGGTAGAAGTGTGGAAACAAGCTGCTTCAGTCTTTGGAAGTCAAGGAGATAGTCTAAACCAAGCGTTGGTATTGCGCTATCTTTCGTTAGCTTATCAGCATTTAGGACAGTGGAAAGATGCAGAAGAAGCAATTCGTAAGGCGATCGCTTCACTTCACTCTCAAAATAATAAAGATAGATATGATACAAAACTCTACTTTGACATCTTTGCTAAAACTTTAAACACTCTGGGTCGTCTGCAATGGTCAAAAGGAGAGTGGTCTAAAGCTGTAGAAACTTGGAAGCAAGCAGCAATTACCTACAAAAAAGCTGATAATTATATTGGTATTGTTGGTAGCTTAATTAACCAAGCGACTGCACTACAAGCAATAGGATTAAATACTCAAGCAGAAGCAGAATTACAAAATTTAGAAAAAATTATACAGCAGCAATCAGATCTAAATATCAGAGCAACTGGTTTGCAGAGTCTAGGTGAAGCGTTGAGAAGAATTGGCAATCTCAGACAATCAAGGGAAGTTTTGCTCAAAAGCTTGCAAGTGGCTCAAGAATTTCAACTCTCTAAAACACAAGGTTCTGTTTTACTGGAATTGGGCAATACCGAACGTGCTTTGAGTAACAGAGCGATCGCGACCGGTAAGGACGAAGACGCACAAAAACAAACTCAAGCTGCGATCGCATACTATCAACAAGCAGCTAACTCTCCTTCTGTGCAACTCCAAGCTCAGTTGAATTTGCTGAGCCTCTTTGTTGAGATAGGACAATGGTCAGAAGCGGCGAAACTGCAACCAAAAATCCAACAGTTGCTGAGTCACTTACCTCCTAGTCAAGCAAATATTTACGCCCAAGTTAACTTTGCCCAAAGTTTAACTTGTTTATTGCCTGGTATTGACATTAAGCAAGTTTCATGTATAACTCGCGAACAGTGGAGCAAACTGAAAGAACATCCCCCGCAGGCTCTCAGTACAACTTCACATTCAGAAATAGCCAAGATTTTGATCGCTGCTATCGAGCAAGCTCGCAGTTTAAAACAGCAAAGAGCCGAATCCTATGCTTTAGGACAATTAGGAAGGCTCAATGAACTGACCAAACGGGAATCAATTGCCCAAAACCTAACTCAGCAAGCTTTGCTGATAGCTGAGGAAATTCAAGCTCCTGACGTTCGCTATCGTTGGGAATGGCAATTGGGGCGTTTATGGGAAAAACAAGGGGATAGAAAAAGAGCGATCGCAGCTTACAAAGATGCGCTAACTTCTCTCAAATCTATTCGCAGCGATTTGCTTACCATCAATGCAGATGTACAGTTTTCCTTTCGTGACAACGTAGAACCAATCCACCGTCAGCTAGTGAATTTGCTATTACAGACGAAAGACAAGTCTCAACCAAGCCAAGAAAATCTGAATGATGCTATTGATGCGATCGACTCATTGCAGCTTGCTGAACTAGAAAATTTCTTGAACTGTAACCTGAGTCAGACAACACAGATGACATTGGACTTGACTCGACAAGATTTAAAAGCAAAATTTGACAAGTTAGATCCACAAGCTGCATTTATTTATCCCATCATTTTAGAAGATCGATTAGAAGTTCTAACCAAACTTCCCAAGCACTCTTTCAAGCACCATGCAGCTTTCGTAAATCAGCTTGAAGTTGAAAAAACTGTACTAGAACTGCGAACGAGTATATTAAAACGCAATCGACCAGAAGAAGTTAGAGAAAAAGCTGCAAAACTATATGAATGGTTGCTCAAGCCATTAGAGCAAGACTTAGAAAAGAATCAAGTTAAAACTTTAGTGTTTGTACTTGATGGGGTTTTAAGAAATGTGCCCATGTCAGTACTTTATGATGCCCAACGGCAAGAATATCTGATGCAGAAGCCCTACGCACTTGCCTTGCTTCCCAGTTTGCAACCTTTTGACCTCCAACCGTTGCACAGAGAACAGTTAGAAGTGTTGACAGCCGGAGTCAGTGAAGCGCGATCGCCATTTCCACCACTACCCAACGTGGTAGAAGAATTACAACAAATCGGAAGTATAGTGCCTGCAAAATCACTACTAAATACCAAATTTACTACAGCCAATCTGCAACAGCAAATTAGTGCAGGAATTTTCTCTGCCGTTCATATCGCCACTCACGGTCAGTTCAGTTCCGACCCCGAAGAGACCTTTATCCTAACTTACGACAAGCTGTTGAAAACAAACGACTTAAACAACTTGCTAAGAATGAACAACACTAATCCATTGAGAAAGATAGAATTACTTGTTCTCAGTGCGTGTGAAACAGCACGAGGAGATAACAGAGCGACTTTAGGACTAGCCGGAATAGCTGTGCGAGCAGGAACCCGCAGTACCCTAGCAACCTTGTGGCAAGTGAACGATAGTTCTACTGCTGAATTTATGGGGCAGTTTTACAAAGAGTTAACCAATCCTAAAGTCGCGAAAGCTGAAGCACTTCATCAGGCGCAATTAGCCTTATTTGAGAGGTACAAAGCTCCTTATTACTGGTCGCCCTATATTCTAGTTGGAAATTGGCTTTAACGTGCCTGAAGCAAACCTAGAAATAGCACAAAATATGTTCATACGAGAGCAATGTCGTAAGAGGGTATGAAATCAGCAGGCTTATTATCGCTTTGAATTATGGCAAATTGATTTCCAAGGAAGGATAACGCACCAGTGTTATTGTCGTAGCTGAACTGGTCGGTAGAAGTAGCGCCAAACCAATATTGAGCAATTTGAATCTTGTCACCCTCTTGCCAGTTAAAATCTTGAATGGTGTCAATACCTTCAAACTGAGAATAAAAGATAAAATTATCCGCACCAGCACCACCACAGAGAATATCGTTACCATAAAAGCCATCCAGTAAGTCATCACCAGCTCCACCATACAAAGTATCATTGCCTTCGCCACCGAACAGGGAGTCATTACCACCACGTCCATAGAGGGTATCATTACCGACTAACCCGTCTAGAGTGTTGTTAGCATCATTACCCGCGATCGTATTGTCGAAGACATTGCCTGTGCCATTAATTGCACTAGTATTATCAAGCAAAATAAGATTCTTTTCGCTTGTATTCTCCAGGCTTGAACTTTGTTTCGAGAGAATGGTATCTAGAATTTGTGCAGTGACTTTGAACTGATATTTTGCATCAGCACCAGTCGCTAAAAACTCTGCAGAATTATAGTCCTGTGATAAAAGTACTGTTTTTGCACTTGCATCTGCAGTCCAAAGAAATTGTGGTTTTCCCTCTGTGTTGTTAACACCAAAAGAAAATGTTCCTATAGATTGGTGTTTCGTGTCATCTATGGTTTTGTACAAAGAATATGCAGACTTTCCAAAATCAACAATCGCTTGTGCACCTAATTTAGGATCTTGAGCAACATATGCTGCATAGCCTTCTCCGATTGCCTTGACTGTAGATATAACACCTTTGGCTACATCACCCCAAGAAGGACCATCTTGTTCGCTAACATTAACAGCAAGCCCTAAACTTTCTTGATTACCCAAGTTGAACTGAAATAAATCAATATTATATGCTTTATCTCCATTTTTAAGACCGTAGTAGTCTGCATTATCACCTGGTAAATCTGCTCCCTCTTTTGGAACTCGTTTATCAAATGGCTGAATTTTTGTACCTCCTCCTGTTACCACAAAGTATACCTCATCACGGTCGTTGCTACCTATACCAAAGAAGCCTTTACTTTCTTCTGTTGTATTAATTGCATCAATTTTATCAACGACAAGTTTAATATCAAACATTGTTTCCTCCAATGAATAAAAAGTAAAAGGCTGAAGTTTTACGTAAATAGAGATAGTTACGGACAATAGGTGTACGTCATACAACTAAAAATGGCTTAGTTTAGCGATATTAGTCCACCATTTAGCAATTCAACAAGTTGCTTTTGCAACCAGCTTTTATAAAGTTCATCAAGCAGTTGCTGGCGTATGACTTCGTTCAACTGAGCCGGTATGAATCTTTCTAGTCGCACAATAACCACCCATTCTCCTAAGCGAATAGGAGACAAAAGTTGACCGGGTTGACTAACAAACAGTATTTGAGCCAAATTTGAGGGAACTTTACCCAGTTCGGTAGGACCAAGTAAACCGTTGGTTTGCGCCTCTAGACCTTGAGAGTATTCTCGGGCGAGTTCACCAAAAGACTGCTCTCCTTCCCAAATGCGGAAATAAAGTTCGTTAGCAATATCTATATCTTTTGTCCGAATTAAAGAATAAATGACCTTGTCTAGCGATGGCTTGCGACTAAGGAAATACGATCCCAGTTTATACCCCCAACTTGCTCGTTTAAATTTTTCAATTCTTAGTTCTCTTGTAGTTAGGGATTCTAATTCTTCCTGGGTCATTTCGTAAAGCTCTAACCATTCTTGACGTTCTGACTCAGAAGTCAGCTGATGCTTCTCGTAAAATTGCTGGCGAGCATTAGCTTTTTCCTCAGATGTACAGGTAAAGGAGGCAATAGCTTGATCTATAATGACCTCACACAAAAATTGTGGTAACATCTGATAATTGGCCAGTAAAGTGATGACTTTGTTTGTTGAGATTGTTTGATTTCTAACTTGTAAAACTTCAGCCATATTTTTCTTTTAAATTGTAACTTCGTATGCTAGTTGATAGCTAGCTCCATCTAGATTGAAGAAGGCTAGTTGGTCTCCTCTCCCAATCTCTTGATTTGTGACTGTCCAACTGCCTAGAAAATCATCGCGATCGTACCAATGGTTACCATCGCTATCATATAAGCTAATAACAGCCTGTCCATTGAAAGCAATTTGCAATGGGTTACCGTTCTTGTCAAATAAATCAACATCCTGTCCGGTATTTAAACTTTTACTGCTCCATTTTGTTGAACCATTAACACGTAAGTAAGGTTCGTCGGCTCCAGCAAAATCTTCAGTCTCGAAGCAATGAAGATTTTTGAGTGTCAAGATAGCCATAATATTTCTTCTCCAAAAATAGAATGCAATGTTCGGGTGACTGTTTGAAGTGAAGATTAAACTTATTTTCCTTCCTTCTGTTTATAACTCAACTAAAAAACCTAGAGTTTTCTGCAAAACCAGTTCAATCTTTGTCAAGAACTTATCAAGAGTAAGCGCCTAACGCACTCCGAAGCCAGTCGCTTCTGTGGAAAGTTTCGGGTGATACTCCGTTCCTCGCAGTTGTCCTTACACCTTAACCGAGATTTTAGACAATTGTTTCTATCCAGGTGCTCTGAGTGAATTAGTAGACAAATTGAAGTGGTGAAAGCCTAACAGCAGCACTCGCTATTAGGCTTTTGGACAAGGGGAAAGAGTGGTGAATTTTACAGTCCTAGCTATTACAATACCTAAAACTTGAAGCTACAAAATTATTGATTTTAAGCTTCCAAATATCACTCAAAGACACACCTTTCCTTTTCTGCTATTGTAAAAAAAATTCACAAATCGAGGTAAATGGACTATGAACTAGAAATAGCGTTATCTTCAATTCCTGCTAAAGCTATCCCTCCAAAGAAAAATTCAGGCTGGCCAGTCGCAATAGTAGCAGCGGTTGCAACAGCTACAGTTGTGGCCATTACCGCAGCTTTCGCCCACTTACGTAAGCTCCATCCACCCATAATGTATTGAGCTTCTTCAGACTCAATCAACATTAAATCATCTGTAGGTTGTAAATCAGAAATTTTGATGCTTGCCATGTCTATAAACTCCTTTAAATTAGCGTAGTTGGAGGATAAATTCCTACTTCAATATTCCACTTCAATAACTAAAATTTCAAGGTTTTGAAACTGATTTTCCCTGCATAATTCATTGAGTTATGCTTTACTAATTTAAATATTTGTTACTGAAAAGCAAAGAGACTTTGAACTCTCTCATTTTGTTTTACTCCCGAACCGCCCTAAAGCAAAAAGGCATCCCGCGTTATCTAGGTGTGTAAAGTTTTGTAATTTTGCATAATTGCCTAACATAGGTTCGGAGTAATAGACAAAGGTTTACCAGTTTCTTTTTGCAGTTGAATCAAATTTACTCAAAAAACTTATTAACGCATTTAAGCTGAGGTACTGAAAACCGTGCAGACTATGATTTCAAAGAAATATGAACAAACATCCCGCCCTGTTAATCAACTTCTACAACCAGATATAGCCCATGAAAAGCAAAGTCTATACCTAACACCTTTTCAACGTAAGTTGCTGGTAAAGAATCTAGAAACCGACCTGCGTCCCGAATACCGTCGCCGCATTGAAATCATGCTGCTTGCAGATATGGGACAATCTCAGACACAAATTTGTGAAGTGCTTGGATGTTCTCAAGAAACAGCACGGTATTGGATTGGCATGGCAAAGGCGGGTCAAGCGCACCACTGGAGCGATCGCCCAATGGGACGTCCCAAAACAGTGAACAAGCAATATCTTGAGAGTTTGAAAGAATTGGTAAGCCACAGTCCTCGCGATTATGGCTATCCATTCCAACGCTGGACAGCACAATGGTTAAGCAAGCATCTGGAAAAAGAATTTGGGTTGAAAGTGAGTGATTGTCATATCACCCGTTTGCTGAAGTCAATGGGACTTTCTACCCGTCACAAAGGTGATGGAGCACAACAAGTAGCTGCACTAGACAACAGTAAAAACTCTAGCATTATGATTCGTGATTTGCGCTCTGAATTACTAACTGATATTTTTTGGTTTTTCAATCCCATCGATTTTACTCATTAGAAATTTATACTGACTTGCGAATTGTAAAATGGTCGTCTCTACACAAAATCTCCATCAACACCTTGTCCGGGTTTTAGGGCAATCTCTATCAGAACAAGATTTATCCTGCTACTGCAAGCAATATGAAATTCTCGAACCAAGTGCAGGTAAACGGTTCTGGCAATCTGTAGGAGCTAAACCTGGTATCTATATAGTTTTAGAGGGTAAAGTTAGACTGCTCGATCGCACTGATAACTTAATCGCGTCTATCAGTACAGGAGAATCATTTGGTGAATTATCCCTATTTCCAGAAAAGCAGTTCCAAAGTTATGCTGCTAGAGCTTCAGTCAATCTAAAAGTTGTCTATTTTCAAGGCGAAATTTTGCAAGCCATATTTCGTAAATATCCTATAATTCGCAAGCGTCTTTACGAGCAGGCTGTAGCATTTGATTTGCAGTTATCTCATAAAGCTCCTACATTGTCCGACATTTCTGTAGAGGGGAAAAAGACAGAAGAAGAACAAATTTACAGGTCAAAAAAATACTTTGCAAGCGCAAGTCCAAATTTACACGTTCAAGCACCTAAGAACACGATCGCTAAAGCTTACTTTCCTAGCCCAACTTTAAAAATAGGTCATTGGTGGCAGCATATTACCAAGCACTATCCATTCTTTCAACAACAGAGTGTATCTGACTGCGGTGCTGCTTGCTTAGTGATGGTTGGTCGCTATTGGGGTAAGAGTTTTAGTGTGAACCGTTTGCGAGATATTGCTAATATTGACCGAAATGGAGCATCATTGAGAGGTTTGGCAGTAGCAGCAGAAAGCATTGGGTTGACAGCCCGTCCTGTAAAAGCCAGTCTCGAGCGACTTGCACAACAGACCTTACCTGCTATTGTCCATTGGGAAGGAAAACATTACATTGTTGTTTACGAAGTGACACGCAGTCGTGTGATTGTTGTCGATCCTGCCATTGGTCAACGTACCCTTACCTATGTAGAATTCAAAGCTGGTTGGAATGGCTATACCTTGTTACTGCAACCTTCAGCCTTGCTTAAAGAAGCAAAGGAAGCTAGCACACCTTTTTGGCAGTTTTTGGAGTTAGTCAAACCTCACTGGCTAGTACTAATAGAAGTATTTGTTGCTTCAATCTTGATTCAGATTTTTGGACTAATTACGCCGCTGTTTACTCAATTGCTGTTAGACAGAGTAGTTGTCCAACGTAGCAACTTAACTTTAACTGCTGTTGGATTAGGACTGCTCATCTTTAGCCTTTTTCGTGTAGCGATGACTGGGCTGCGGCAATATCTTTTAAGTCACACGGCCAACAAAATAGATTTGGCGCTAACACTTGGTTTTATTAGCCATACTTTCCAGTTACCCCTCTCTTTCTTTGAGTCCCGTTATGTGGGAGATATCATCTCCCGCATACAAGAAAATCACAAGATTCAACGCTTTCTTACAGGTGATATCCTATCAATTATTCTAGATTTATTAACAGTATTTATTTACCTGAACTTGATGTTTTTCTATAGTTGGAAATTGGCAGTATTCGTGTTAGCTATCGTGCCGCTATTTGTCTTAATGACTCTAATTATGACACCTTTTCTGAAACGAATTTCTCGTGAAATCTTTACTGCTTCCAATGAAGAAACTGCTTACTTAATCCAATCCCTCACTGGTATTCGTACTATCAAGTCTATGGCAGTTGAACAGATGGTACGCTGGCATTGGGAAGAACTTTTTGGGAAAGCGATTAAAAAAACTTTTGCCGGACAAATGATTGGCAACAACCTACAAATAGTTAGCTCGACTATCCAAGCAGTTGTAACCACAGCTTTACTGTGGTTTGGGGCATGGCAAGTGATTCAAAATGAACTCACCATAGGGCAACTGGTTGCTTTTAATATGTTGCTAGGCAATGTAATTAGTCCCTTTCAAAGGTTGACTGTATTGTGGAATCAATTACAAGAAGTGGTGATTTCTCTTGAGCGTATTCATGATGTCATTGATACGGAAATTGAAGAGCATTTCCAACATCAAGTTCGCCAGGTTTTACCACTCATCCACGGTCACATTAGCTTTAAGCAAGTCACTTTTCGCTATCATCCAGAAAGTGATGTTAACGTTTTGGAAAATGTCAGTTTTCAAGTACAGCCAGGGCAAATGGTAGCACTGGTAGGACGTAGCGGTTCTGGCAAGACGACTATTTCCAAGCTGCTTTTGGGTTTGTATCCGCTCACGGAAGGGAAGATTTTAATTGATGGCTATGATGTTAGCAGTTTGTCATTGCGATCGCTTCGCTCTCAGATAGGCATTGTAGATCAACATACGTTTCTTTTTGGCGGTACTATTCGTGAAAACATTAGTATTGCTTACCCATCAGCAAGCCTAGAAGAAATAATGGAAGCAGCCCGACTCGCAGGCGCAGATGAATTTATTCAGAAACTGCCAATGGGCTATGAAACTCAAATTGGTGAAGACGGAGGAATGCTATCCGGAGGGCAAAGACAACGATTAGCTATTGCCCGTGCACTGTTAGGAAATCCGCGCTTGTTGATTCTAGATGAAGCCACAAGTCATCTTGATGCTGAATCTGAGCGAATTATTCAGACCAATTTAAATACGATTCTCAAAGGTCGTACTACATTCATCATCGCCCATCGCCTCTCTACTATCCGCAATGCTGACGTGATTCTGGTGTTAGACAAAGGTGTCTTAGTTGAAAGTGGAACTCACAGCGAGTTAATGATGAAGCACGGACATTATTACTATCTCAATCAACAGCAGCTACAGGTTACCTAATTTTAGATTTTGGATTTTTATATGCCTCATGTATTTAATAATTCCCATGTTTGGCAAGAGCAGAACTTTGATGACTATCGCGATTATGCAAATTCTACTCACACTCATAATGGAAAGACAGCGTCACAAATGTTAGTTACATTCAGTGATGACTGGTCTTACACTACCCAAGAACTTCTTGATATATTGCCACGAGTTTGGACGCGAGGATTTCTATATTGTTTGGTAGCTTTTGCAGCGATCGTCCTCCCTTGGGCAATGCTGTCTAAGGTTGATGAGACAGGTATTGCCAGAGGGCGACTTGAGCCTCTTGGTGCAACACAGAGATTGGATACTCCTGTTGCTGGAACCGTCATTCGTGTATATGTCAAAGAAGGACAAACTGTAAAAGCAGGACAGGTTTTGTTGGAATTGGAGTCTGATTTAATCCGTACAGAGCTTCAGGGAATACAAACGAAATTAGAAGGTCAATTGAATCGGTTAGCACAATTAGAGTCGATCGAAAACCAATTGCTAATTGCTATTTGTACCCAGCAACAGCAGAACCAAGCTCAAGAATTGGAAAAACAAGCTCAAATTCAGCAAGTGCAGCAAAGCGTTACTGCTAGCAAAACTGCTTACACTTTACAGCAAGACAAACTAGCGCAAATAGAGCAAGCAAAGGCTAGCCTCTCTGCTGGTAAGACTGCCTATTCCTTAGCTAATAATCGTTTTGTCAAAGACATGATAGAAGTCCAACGCTACCGCAAACTCTGGCATGAAGGCGTTGTTCCAGAAATTCAAGTAGTTGAAAAAGAAAAGCAGGCAGACGAAAGCCGACAGTTGCTTGCTACATCTAAAGCCGAGATTCCCCAAGCAGAATCTCGTGTGAAAGAGCGACAAGGCAGCTATCAAAAAATAATTCATCAAGCCTTTACTGACATCAAGCAGGCAGAATCTCGGCTCAAAGAGCAACAAAGTGGTTATCAAAGCTTAGTACAAGCAAGTAAACTGGCTGTATTGAGAAGTGAGGAACAATTAAAAGACTTGGAAGCACAAATCAGTTCTCTCAAGATAGAAATTTTTCAAAGCAAAAGTCAAATTCAATCTTTGAAATTGCAGTTAAAGCAACGTGTCATACGTACTCCAGTCACCGGCATTATTTTTCAGATGCCTATCCAACAGGCTGGATCTGTAGTACAACCCAGTCAGATGGTTGCTGAAATTGCACCCCAAGAACTACCTCTAGTACTTAAGGCACAAATGGCTACCAGCGAGAGTGGTTCTTTACATCAGGGAATGCCTGTGAAAATGAAGTTTGATGCCTATCCTTTTCAAGATTACGGCATAGTGGTAGGTCACTTGAGCAAGATTGCACCAAGCTCTAAGGTCACAGATACAACTCAGGGTCAAATAGCTACCTATGACCTAGAAATCACCTTGGAGCAATCTTGTATTCCTTCTCCCCAGGAATGTATCACCTTAACTCCAGGACAGACAGCAACCGCAGAGGTCATTGTTCGGCAACGTCGTGTCATTGATTTTATCCTCGGTCCCTTTAAAAAATTGCAAAAAGGTGGTTTAGAACTTTAAACACTTCCATCTGCAAACTTTCCCACTGAACGAAATGGTGATTTTATTATGCTAACAACAATCTCTATTTCCCGTGATGATATTTTTCATCAATTGAAACTATCCTGTCAAATTCCCACTATCATTGAGGGTACGATCGCCCGCAAAATTATTTTGTCTACTGCCAAAAGTTTAGGTATTAGTCTCCAAACTGAAGAACTTCAACAGGCAGCAGATAACTTTCGTATTCTTAAAAAACTCCAAGGTGCAGAGCAAACTTGGAATTGGCTGCAAACACACAGTCTATCACTAGATGATTTTGAAGAATTAGTTTACATCAATGTGATTTCTGTCAAGTTAGCAGAACATTTATTTGCCGATAAAATTCAACAATTTTATATAGAAAATCAGTTGAATTACATGAGCGCATTTATCTATGAAGTCGTGTTAAACAATGAAGATTTGGCAATGGAACTTTTTTATGCACTTATTGAAGATGAGATAAGTTTTCCTGAAGTTGCTCAAAAATACATTCAAGAACCAGAATTACGTCGAGTTGGGGGATATCAAGGAAAGGTAAGTCGTAAAGAGATGAAGCCTGATATTTCTGCTGCTGTTTTTGCTTCCAAGCCGCCTCAAATTCTCAAACCTATTATCACTTCACAAGGAGTTCACCTAATTTTTGTTGAGGAACTTGTTGAACCAAATTTAGATGAAAACTTACGCGAGCGAATTCTCTTAGATTTGCTTTCCAAATGGTTAAAACAACAAGTAGAAAATATGGAAGTCATAATGAATTTGAATTCAGATGCACCAGTAAATTCTAATTAAACAATTTCAAGCAAAAATTTAAGCTCATGCTACCCCTAAAGGAGGGGAGCATCCCAATTTTACACTCTTGCCACTCTGCCCTCACCCCCAACAGCATAATTCGTAATTCGTAATTCGTAATTCGTAATCAAAAGTCATGATATGAATCGCTCTTCAAAGAATGGCTGAAAACAAGGGTTTAGCTGCCTCGCTCTCCTATCTATAACTCCACTCAAAATGCCAAATTTTTATGCAATATTCCACAAATTAACCAATTACCATTTACTTAGCAATAGGTGCTTGTGCTAGTCCTTCCAAACCTACAGATTTCAAAAATTCCTCCCAATCTTTCTTAATTTGAGAATTTTTGGGATTGGAGAAAAGGCGTTTAGCTAAATCTGTCAGCCGATCGTACCATGTAGTTTGATTTATGTTTGGCTGAACTCGTGTCACCCAACCATCTAGAACAATTTCATTTTCAGGCTTTTCTTGAGGATCGCAATTCACTTTAAAGTACCAGTGGTAGGGTTCATTAAGTTTTAAAGCTTTTTCTGGATTTGGCGGCAAGGATATGCTAAATATTCCTGGTGTTTTCGTCAGTTGGAGGGGAATTCGGTAGAGGGTAGTCGTCTCCTCCCAATCGTGCAGTGAAAACTCAATGGCGTGTACGTCTTCGGGAGCATAGGGAATATAAAACCACAAGACAGGATGCTCAACTGTTGTTAAACCATTACCATTTTCAGGAACCAAGGCAGTCAGCAGTTTATCAGTCGGCTTGCAAGCTCCTATCTTTCCATCCACCTTTCCATCAGGAGTACGAGTTCCACCAGGTGTTCGTTGACCATCAGGGGTACCTCGATCGGGCGCTGGTGGCAAAGCAGCGATCTTTTGTAAACTAAACAATTTCGATTTCAGTATTGGGCTAGCCAAGCTATTATTCTCATAGCTTGCGCTCAAGGCGATCGCTAAAATAGTGACAAAGGCAAATTTGATAGTTGATAGATCGATCATTGCTTTACTCTTTGCGCCTTTGCGCCTTTGCGTGAGACAAAAATATTTATGACAGGATCTGTTGGTTAGAATTGCTCATTATAGAGATTGAAATGAAATGCAGGCTATAATTCCACCCGTACTCACTAGAGCTAATACCGCCGGGACAAGCGGGAGCCAGCCACCCTGTAACAAGAAAACCCAGCATATCCCATATACAAAAGTAACAGATATACTAAGTACTAGCACTAGGTACAGTCGTCTTACTACAGGGCGGGTACTACGAACACGCACCTGCCAAACAAGTACTCCACCCGTTAGCGACCAAACCCAAACCCAAAGTGCATCACCCCATTGAGGTAACCACCAAATTAAAGGGCGTCCATCCTCCACTGCGCTGAGAATCTGACTCACCATATGTGCATGAACTTCCAAACCTCGCATTTTGCCGTAAGGGGTGTTGTGCTCGTCTTGAACACTGACGGCGGTGACACCAATAAGAACGACACGATTCTTCACCCACTCAGATTTTAACTTTCCAGTTAAAATTTCCTTAATCGTGACAGTATGTTGGGCAATCCGATCCGTAGCACGGTAATTTATTAAGATTTGATTTCCCCGTGCATCCAGGTTTTGATACCCTCCACTACGCGGTTCTAAATTTTTCAAGACGACTCGATCGAACTGCCAGTCTTTCTGTAAAGCGATCGTTGCTGATATAGGCTTTGTTTGTGCTTCCAGATATTGATTTGCTAGTTGTAAGCTGAAGGAATAGCCCGTGTTGCAGGAGGATATTTCATTGGGAGTACGGGATAGAAGATGGCGACGAACGGTATTGTCTGCATCTTGTTCTAAATCATTAAAACCTACTTTTCCATCTGGGCTGTCGGGCGGAGGTGCAACAGCCTTTTCTTGACTGGTACCAAACGCGCATACAGTAAACAGACGTGTTTTTTTCTGTAACTGGGCAACTAGTAACTCATGACCGTCCGGTACGGGTTGGTCGCGAAAGATATCAAGACCAATTGCTACAGCTCCATACTGTTCCAGCTTTGCGATCGCCTGAGCGAGGACAGCATCAGGAAGCGGGTACTTATATTTTTGAATATCTGCTTCATCAGCTCCTACTATTAGGAGGCGAGCATCTGGTAATTCCGGCGGACGTTGGCTAAGAATCCGGTCATAACTCTCTAACTCTATCGGTTGCAATACGCCTAGCGATCGCGCTCCGATAACTAAGCCAGTTACAAACAAACTTGTCAGGAAAACTGTTTGCCAACGACTCCAAAAGGTCATTTTTGGACGCGCCTTTGCGCAAACAAGTAACTTTGACCATGACAGAGACACCGTTACTGAATTTTGACAAATAATTGGTAACCAACTAGCACAAGGAAATTCATCTTCTAGACCTTGCAATCTTTGTCGCGCTTCCTGAACCGCTATATAAAAAGACTTGCCACAGGCAAACCCCTGAAGAAAATACTTCAAAAACGTTTGTGCTACGAGGTCTGGTACTGGCTCACGCATCACAATCATTTGTGGGATGTGAATTTTTTTTAGCTCGTTTGCCAATCCCAAGCCATCACAAGAGTTAAAAATGGCTAACTGCAACCCACTGCTAACTGCTTTTTTCAAAGCATATTTAAGTTCATCAAGGCTGAAACTATCGGTTTGATTGAGACATATTTGACCCGTTTCACCCTCCGTCCAACTGTGACCTGCAAAAAATAAAATATCCCAGCGTTGTTCCCAAAGCCGGTCGTTTAACTCTTGGCGTTGTGGTTCCACCAGAAATGTGACTTCTGCACCGAGAAAATTCAACAGTTGTTGTCTGTCTTCCTCAACCTGAATACCTTCGCTATTACCCAAAATCGCTAATATTCTTAATTGATGCTCGCGGTCAAACCTTTCTCGCTTTGGAGGTGGTTCGGAATTTAGAGTACTGAATCCAATTTCCACTTGGCTGTAGCGTTCCAATAAATCCCATTGATGCCAGGGTAAGTGCCAAATTTGTTGATTCTCTGCACGAATCATCACTCGTACTTGTTGAGATGTACTCGCAGTTTCTAGCAACTTGTCCCGAATTGGGAAAAACGACTCAACTTTCAGCCAGATATTGAGTTGATTGCTTAACTCCAAGGCTTTGAGACGGCACTCCTCCCTCCCCTTTTTTAAGGAACCATCTATCTTAGCTCTTTTCGGTTTAATAACGCGGGTTACTTTCCCCAAACTGCGATAAGTTGACTGCCAGCTCGTATACTGTTCTACAAGTTCAGTTGCGGGAGGCAAATTACCCATCGTCTCCACCTCAGGGCGTTCACCTTCTAACCCTATTTCTAAGGTTGCCCGAAAGCCCTGTGAAAAATCACCATCTAACTTGAGGACAATTAACTTTGCCATCACGACTCAAGCACAATAGTACTGCTACTTAAACGACAAAATTTTCAATGACGCTGACATTACCTTGAGTTACCTTAACACCAAAACAGTCTCCGACTTGTCCGCTAAACTCCAATTCAATCGTCTTGTTATTGCTTCCCGCTTGAATATCCATCACAACTTCTCCCTTTTCATTCAACACCATCAACTGTAGATTGGTGAGAAGATATGTTTGACCTTTTGGCGGCTGCACTTCCACAGCAATGTCAATTTCTTTCTGAGATTTTCCAGCAACGGTGACCATCATAACTACTGCTTGTTCTAAGCTTCCCAACTCTATCAGTTTGCACCGACTTACGTATGCTTGGGGAAGACTTCTAAAGCTAAAAGCCAGATCGGTCGGGTTTGGAGCTAAAATCGCCTCCACAGTTTGCCAACCAGTCTCAAATAGACTCTCAAGCCATTGGCTCAGGTTAACCACGGGTCTCATTTTATTCAAATACCCCGGTAACTCGCTAAGAGAACGCAATTGGATCAGGGGTAGCTGCGACTTTGTCGCTTTATCGACAAATCCTAGCACCGTTGCTTCCCTCAATGATTCCTCAATCTGTACGGCAATATAACCAATTCGTTCTAACCACACCTCTGGTGGAATGTAAAGAGTCTTTGCTTTTGGCAATACAGGTCTGCACTCCAACTTGCCATAATTTTTCACTCCCAGATCGGCAACATCCATCAGTGTTTGCATGGTGGAATTCCAACTGTCGCTTTGCTCCCAATCTGTCTCAAATCCCCGACACTGTAAATAATTATTCACTGCATAAACTGCTAGGGTGTTGAGATAGACCTGTTTGCCTTTGTCAGGATTGGATTGGTAACAGCGGAATTGTTCCGCTAGCGAATGAGCTTTCAAAGTCAGTGGTACTGTGAAAGTCCAAGGTTCTAGATCGGGGGTGGTTGCTGAATGAATAGAAGTAGGCATATCTTGTAAAATTTGTGCAAATCTAGGAAATATAAGCGAACGCGCACTCAAGATGTTATATACTAACTTAAATAGTAATGAAATATACAGACTTTTGTCTGAGAACTTATTCCCAATCCACGCATCCAAACTCTAAAATCCAAAATGGTATAACCTTATTGTGGATATCTCTCTAAAATTGTGGGAATTATTGCCTTAACTGGGAGTAGAATTTTTGGCAACAGCGTTGGAAGAAAACGCTTAAAGTTGGTATGGAAATTTTAAATGATGTTGAAATTTCTTCCCAGGTTTTACCAGATAACCTTGCCAAGGCTATAGCTTGAAAATTAGCATCTGGTCTATGTCTGATAGACGCTTTTTTAAAAACATTATCTGCATCTTCTTCTATTCTTTCGCGAACAATTTCAAATAATGAGGGTGGTTTTTCCTGCTGTAATATTCTTTCTAAATCAGAGATAGCAGGTAATTGGCTGATAGTGGGGTTGCTAAATTCATGATATAATTCTATAACACTTCTATCCAAACGAAAATTAACCCAGTTCATAAATTTTTTATCACCTCGCTCTGGGTCGTAAGTGTGAATTTTGCGGCAGATGTAGGCTAAGGTTTTGTTAACGGCTTCTTCATAAACTAATTTATAGAAATGCGGTGACGAAAACCTCATTTGATGCGGATGAGCAAGTTTGCCTGATAACCGAATTGCCTCAACCAGTTCCCCTAATGCATACTGATGTAACTCAGTATGATGTGGATGCTTTTGGGCTTCTAGTGCCATATTCTTGAGTTGTTCGTTATCTAAGATTTTTTGAAATGCTCTATCTCGCAGGTTGTTAACCCACACTCTTACAGAAAGGTGTATTGGGTTGTAATTGTCAAGTTCTTCGCTTAAATACTGTAAAAGTTGTAGCCATGCTCGCTCATAAATATCCTTGTAAATACCAAATAGAGGTTGACTGACAGGTAAACGAGCTACTCTGCGCGATCGCAGTATTTCATCAACAAGACGAGTTAACATCAACTGTCGCTCTTGAGACTGAGGAACCTGTTGTTGTGCTTGTATAACCTCTTGTTCGAGGCGCTCGTCAATACTTATCAAAGTTCTACCCTTGGGAGAACCCGTCAGTAGAGCGTTCCCTTGTGTTTTCATGTGTTTGAATAACGAGAGTGAAGCAATGGGCGATCGTTGTAGACTTTATGTTTAACTCAGTCTAAGCAACTAATAATTATGTATTTAGTTACGAAAATTAATATTTTGGATAAAGATAATCTACGAGGTGGGGAACATCAATTCTAAAATGAACTCTGAAAAGTGGATTTGAATGGATGATTAAACATATTATTGGATTAACTGGTGGGATAGCCACAGGCAAAAGCACTGTTGCTAATTATTTGGCTAGTGCTTGCAATGTACCTGTTTTAGATGCAGATATTTATGCTAGAGAGGCGGTATCTATAGGTTCGCCAATTCTTCAGGCGATCGCCCAACGTTACGGAGAACAAATTTTACTTGCAGATGGCAGTCTTAACCGTCAGAAACTGGGTGAGATAATTTTTAACAATCAAGAGGAGCGCAAATGGGTAGAGAATTCGATCCATCCTTACGTGCGCGATCGCTTCCTCCAAGAAATAGCCATATCTCCTGCACAAATATTAGTGTTAGTTGTCCCTTTACTATTTGAAGCGAGAATGACAGATTTAGTAACAGAAATCTGGGTAGTGAGTTGTTCTGAGGAACAGCAATTAGAAAGATTGATGCAACGGAACAAATTAACATTAGAGGAAGCACAAGCTAGGATTCACAGCCAAATGCCAATAGCAGAGAAAGCTGCGAAGGCAAATGTGGTTTTAGACAACTCTTCCACCTTGGAAAGGCTTACAAAGCAGGTGGAGCAAGCTTTTATAAATGTAAAAATACCTGGCGAATAGAATTCGCAGCTGTACAAACGCTCGTCCGCCGACGCGGACTATAGAATAGGCGGGCGAGGACGCCCGCACCACAAGATGAAGATAATTTATTTCTTGGAAAAGTCTGGAGACCATAAATCTCAGGAAAATATCCGTCCTAAATAACAGAATTGCGCTAATATTTATACTTCAACAACCCAGAAAAAATCGCTACAAAAGTGGATACAGCTTTTAGCTCTGCTTGGTAATGTCCGTTTTTTCTACCCAGGGGCACCAGAACTTAATGTCATGTTATTAAATAGCGTTAAAACGTAGTAAATCGGTAGAAATCGCAGTAAAACTGTATTCATAGCCGTCATCGCGATGAACTAGTTTAATGTACTGTCGATCTACGGCAATACGATGACCGCTAATTAAGACTTCCACTCCTTTTTGAGTAGGCGTTTTAACTCTGGCGCAATAAATTCCTGATTTGACGTGTTTGCGATCTTTTAGTAAAGTGCAAACAACATAATCACCTGCTGTTGCATGAGTGTATTTCTGATTTTTGCTAACTAGCTTAACTTCTTTTTTACCAGTCATCGGATTCTTTTTAATGCTGGCTATGGCAGGAAAGCCACTCGCATTAACCCTTTGAACTTGTCTTGTCCCATGTCCAGTACAAGTAACTCGTAATGGTTGGCAGATTCGCAATTTAACAATTTGGTCGGTTGCCACACACGAGCTATCAATCCAGTGGGCTTTGGGTAATCCACTTTTAATCCTAATCATCTTAGTAGATGCACCATCACCACTAATTACAGGTAATCCGAATTGCTGTGCCATTTCAAATATTGCTTTACGAGTAGAGTTAACAGCAGCTGCATCTGATAATGATTTTTTTTGGTGTGCTTTAATTTTTTGGAGAATTTCGGGTTGATCTTTGAGAAATTGTTCTACTGGCTTATCCCCTTTTTTTTGGTTACATTTTTCACAGGATAATGTGAGATTTGAGAATCGGTCGCTACCTCCGTTAGAGTATGCATTGATGTGTTCTATTTGCAGTGGCACATCCGTCTTGCCACAATAAACACATTCTCTTCCCCAGTGTTCTAGCAGTGCTTCGCGTAGAGTGTAGCCGAATAACGTACCTTGCTGATATTCAATCCCCTCGATATCTGGTGTCTCCATTTTTTGCAAATCGAATTTCACAGATTCTATTGCTATCGATTTAATTGGTGCAACTTCAAGTAATCGTTTAATCCAAGTTTGGGTAGTTAACAACCGATGTCTTAAAGATGGTGGTAACCAACCTTGTGGCTTTTTGCGGTCAAATCTCTTTTTGCGATAACGAAGTCTTCTTGACCTTCTAGAACGTCGAACGCCTGCTCTTTTGATTAAATCCATTTTTATGGCTAATCCCCGGTGTTCCAGTTCCATTGCCCAGACTACTTCATTTTTATTTAAGTCTACGAGTGTCATGCCTGTAAATTTTGAACCGGGGTCAATTCGTAATTCTAAATAAGGTTCTACATTTTCATCAACCTCCTTATCCAGAATTATAGTAAATGGGAATAGTTTAAGTGTTTTAGCCTTGCTTTGGGATTGTAGAATCCTAGCTCTAACTGGTGTTGTCGGTTTTAGTATTTTTCCATTTTTACTCAGAACGAATACAGAGTTGGTAATCATTTGATTAACTCCCAATTGGGGTATAGTTTGCCTTGACACGGCTTAAGAGCTTCACATTAGGTTATGGTTTTGCACTGTCGTGATGCAGCCATGTTCCTTCCCCGACGCTTGAGGCTGGCTAACCTCATTGAGTCATCACTCTTAAGCGGACTTAAATCCAAAAGGATAATGTAGAATGAACAGTTCTACACTGAGTCTTGGTGAAGTCAGTTAATCGAATTACTCCGATTAACTACGAATTGCTCCGTTTCACGAACTTCTCACTGGGTTGGTCTATACCTGGCATTAAAGCAGCTTTGTTAGAGCTGTTGTGAATGTTTCATAAGGGGTTACCCCAACAATGGTTTCCATGAGAGTTCCATTTTTGTAAATCATGACTGTGGGAATACTGCGAATGCCCAACCTTTTAGCAAGGCTTTGGTTCTGGTCAAGGTCTACCTTGACTACTTTTGCACGGTCTTCATATTCTTCAGCCAATTTATCCATTAGAGGAGCAATCATCTTACAAGGTCCACACCATGTTGCCGTAAAGTCAAACACAACTAGTCCGTTGGCTTTTAAAAGTGAATCAAATTCTGGTTCAGCGATGTATTCAACTGTTTTCATTGATACTCCTTTTTATTGAGGCTTTAAATATTGTATATAGTTCATAAAAGTTAGTATAAAGCAACTTGAAGATGGATTTTAATTTGAGCGCTATTTTTCTAAAAAGAAGGCACAACAAGAACTAAGTTTTGATGAAATTCAACAGCACACTGATATAGTACCCATTCATTATCAGCATCTTGCAATTGAGGCTTTAGATCGGGGACTCATTACTGAAGGGCGGTTTGCAGATTTCCTTGGCGTCGATCGCTTGGAAGCTCGGCGCATAGCAGAAGCATTGCGGGAGCATCCCAATTTTACTACAGCAACTTTTGGATAAAAGCGACGTGTTCTGAAGACTTTACCCCTTGCTGTAGCACCGCTAGAACTTGAACCATATTTCCTATTAGGAGATCTGACACAGCCAACCACAAACCGGGAAAAATCAGACTTTTGATGATTCCATTTGCATCTGCTTCCAGAGGGACATATTCCCCGTTTTGCAAGCTGAACCAGTTGAATTTATTGTCCAAAACCTGCCAGACAATATATTCTTGTACACCATTGCGACGATATACCCACTTTTTATCGTGCATATCGATTGATGAGCTACTTGCTGCAATTTCTGCAACTAATTCTGGTGCGCCTTCAATATAATCATCGTCACTAATGCGTGCTTGTCCCCCTAATTTACTGTCAATTAAAAGCACAACATCAGGCTGTGGTTCATTATCCAAATCTAAGCGAACTGTGGCATTATCAGCTAAATCCAATCCTGGAGTAGCAACTTTGTAATTCCCCAACCAAACAATCAGATCTCCATGAGGTTGTCCATGACTTTTGAATCTTAGGGGGGACGCCACGTAAACAACTCCTTCTATTAATTCTGCTTTCTTCACATGCGGCCTTGCCGTATAACGACGCTCAAATTCAGGGCGTGTGAGGCGATCGCCACTTTCTAAAGGAGGTATTTTACCTACAGTTGAACCATGCTTCACAGAAGGTGTCATGTATGGGTTCCTCGTTTTGCAAGGCGTTAGCTTAAATGTAGCACGGTACTTCTTTCCCTTGTCCTTTATATTTTTACTGAGGATGCTGTAGCAACTTTTGGATAAAAGCGACGTGTTCCGAAGAATTTATTCCTTGCTGTAGTACAGCTAGAACTTGAACCATATTTCCTGTTAGGAGATCTGACACAGCTAACCACAAACCGGGAAAAACTTGACTTTTGATAATTCCATTTGTATCTACTTCCAGTGGAATATATTCCCCGTTTTGCAAGCTGAACCAGTTGAATTTATTGTCCAAAACTTGCCAGACAATATACTCTTGTATGCCATTGCGACGGTATACCCACTTTTTATCATACATATCAATTGATGAGCTACTTGCTGCAACTTCTCCAACTAACTCTGGTACGCCTTCAATTTTATTATGAGCCTAAATAGTTGATTAATTCTTCTACTGCTAAACTCTTTGTATCTTCAGGTAGATAATCAAAGACTTTTTTTAGAAGTTCTGGAGACGCATTTTGAGCAAACCAGTCCTCACTAGGATTCTCTTGAATGTTCAAAAAATACTTTAAACGTTCTTCTATAGCTTCTTTATCTGGTTTATCTAATTGTCCAATTCTATTTAACCAATTGGTTGATAAGTCTTTAAAGCAATTAGCATCAACACTACATATTTGATGAACCAAAGCGTAAGAATTTTTATCAAGACCATTTCTACTTGTAGAGTTAATTGGATATGTGGTTGGTAAACCGTTAAATGTGGTTTGTGAAGTCAGAGGAATGACAGAAAAAGTTGCTATATATCCAGATTCATCTTGAAATCGATCGCTTGTCCAGATGACATAAGGATGTAGCCCTCTAAAAACCCTACTTGAATTAATATTCTCGCTACAAGTTTGACATCCTACTTCACCTGGCCCATCTAAATTATAAATATGGACATGACCCAGTTTGCAACGAAGAGATACCCTATAGGGATTTATGGAATAGATCCAACCT
>NZ_BAACAP010000209.1:0-82226 GCF_045865695.1 Scytonema hankhaensis NUACC26 | reverse complement strand
CTATGGCAGCGTCAGTGGCTACAGGGAAAAGTATTAGAGGCACAACTGGTTTATTGGCAACGACAGTTGAGTGGATGTCCTGTGTTACAGTTGCCCACTGACCGTCCTCGTCCGGCGATCCAGACTTTCCAGGGTGCAACACAATCGTTCTCGCTATCTCATAACCTGACTGAAGGGCTTAAGGCCTTAAGCCGCCAAGAAGGAGCTACACTGTTCATGACCCTGCTAGCAGTTTTCAAAACGCTACTTCATCGCTACAGTGGGCAGGATGATATTGTAGTTGGCACTGACATTGCTAACCGTAACCGAGCCGAAATAGAAGGGTTAATTGGGTTTTTTGTTAACCTCCTCGTCTTGCGGACCAACTTTGGAGGCAATCCTAGTTTTCGGCAATTGTTGAGCCGAGTGCGTCAAGTAGCTTTAGATGCTTATGCTCACCAAGATCTACCTTTTTCAAAACTAGTGGAGGAATTGCGACCGGAGCGGAATTTAAGCTTTACGCCCTTATTTCAGGTATTATTCGTCCTACAAAATGCTCCAATGCCAGCCCTAGAACTGCAAGACCTTACCCTAAATCCACTAGAGGTTGATAACAAAACAGCAAAGTTTGATTTAGCACTATTCATGAAGGAAACGGAATTGGGACTCGTGGGTGTGTGGAAGTACAGTACTGACCTTTTTGATACCTCCACGCTCGCATACCTAACGGGGCATTTTGAGGCGCTGCTAAACAATATTGTTGCTCAACCTGATGCCCAGATCAATACTTTAGATCTGCTATATAATTTTGAAAAGAAACAACAGACTATGGTAGAAGCAAAACACGAGAAAGACAAACTCAAAAAGTTAATACACATTAAGCCCAAAGCTATAGTCTTACCGCAAGAAGAATTAATTAAAACAGATTATCTACAGCCAGAGGAAAGCCTACCTCTGGTACTTAAACCTGCTTTTCACGATATTGACCTCATTGACTGGGTTAAGAGCCACGAGAAGTTTATTGAAACTCAGTTGCTCAAGCATGGTGCTATCCTCTTTAGAGATTTCAATCTCAATTCAGTGTCAGCATTTGAGAACTTAGCTCAAGCTATTTGCCCAGAATTATTCGGTGAATATGGAGATTTGCCCCGTGAGGAAGCAGGCGGCAAAGTTTACGGTTCCACTCCTTACCCGCCTGACCAAGCCATTTTGTTTCACAACGAAAGTTCTTATATGCACTGCTGGCCTCTAAAAATTTTGTTCTTTTGCGTGCAACCAGCCAAACTCGGGGGTGAAACACCAATTGTAGACTGTCGCAAGGTTTACCAACTCCTCGACCCAGAATTGCGAGAAAGATTTGAGAAAAAGCAATTGATGTATGTCCGCAATTATATTGAAGGCTTAGATATAAACTGGCAGGATTTCTTTCACACCACTAATAAAGCAGTGGTTGAAAACTATTGCCGCCAAGCTAGCATAGAGTTCGAGTGGCTTCCAAACAATGGTTTGAAAACACGTCAGTTGCGACAAGCCGTTGCTAAGCATCCGTACACAGGAGAGCAAGTGTTTTTCAATCAGATTCAGTTACACCATGTATCCTGCCTAACCCAAACAGTTCGAGAATCTTTATTGTCAATATTTGGAGAAGAAAACTTACCGCGCAATGTTTATTACGGTGACGGTTCCTTCATTGAAGATACAGTGATAGCAGAAATTAATGAAGTTTATCGACAAGCTAAAATCAGTTTTCCTTGGCAGCAAGGAGACGTACTGATGCTGGACAATATGTTGACCGCACACGCACGCTACCCTTATGAGGGTTCACGAAAAATTGTGGTAGCAATGGGAGAAATGATTCATTGCGAAAGTATTCATAGCAGTTCTCAATTGGATTCAACACAGACCTAACTTCCTTTCCGATCTCTTCTCAACCTCTTTAAAGAAAGGGGTTGAGAAGAGATCGGAATGTACTATATCCAAACACAGTATGCTATAATTGGGACTCACTAATGCAAAATCAAACTTTAAAAGGCTTTCGACTCTCGCCTCAGCAAAAGCACCTTTGGTCGTTGCAAGAAGATGGCTGTAGTTATTGTACTCAAGTTGCAATTCTCCTTCAAGGAACACTAAACATAGAAGTGTTAAAAGCAGCTTTACAGAAAGTAGTGAATCGGCATGAAATTCTTCGTACTACTTTTCACTATCAACCAGGGATAAAAATGCCTATTCAAGTTATAGCTGATACTGGCACACACTCATGGTATAGTATTAATCTGAGTAATTGCGATCCCACAGAACAATCACTTAAAATAGAGGAATTATTTAGGAAAGAGAGACGCTTTATTTTCAACTTTCAAAAAGATCCTCTTTTGCGTTTATTCCTGATTATTCTTTCACATAATCAGTATATTCTACTAATTAACTTACCATCATTGTGTGCTGATAGTTGGACATTGAAGAATCTAATTCACGAGATTAGCCAGATTTACGCTCTATGTATGCAGGGAAAAGAATTGTTGCATAAACCGATTCAATACCTCCAATTCTCCGAATGGCAAAACGAACTACTAGAGGAAGAGGATGCAGAAACGGCGTGTGCTTATTGGCAAAAACAAAGTCTTATAACACAATACAAAAAAAACATTTTTGGTAAAGAAAAACTAAATCAAAAAAATAAATTTGAAACAGATGCTTACACTTTAACATTACCAAGCATTTTAATATTAAAAATTAATGCTATTGCTACTAAATATAATACGAATACTTTTGAATTTTTATTAGCTTGCTGGCATATACTAATCTGGCGACTCACAAAACAATCAGACATTATTATTAGTACTTTATTTGCTGGAAGAAAATATGAAGAATTATCTGGAATAATTGGATTATTAGCTAAATGGGTACCCGTAAAATCCGTTCTTAATAAAGACTTAAAATTTGTTAATTTTTTATTAAAAATAACTAACGATATCCAGCAAAAAAATCAACATTTAGAATATTTTATAATTGAAGATAACACAAACTTTCATAAGGGTTTTCTGGAATTACCAATTAGTTTTGAATTCGAGGAATTGCCTGAGAAATACCATGCTAGTGGGGTTGACTTCTCACTTCACAAGCGGTACGTTTGTTCTAACAGATTCAAAGTGAAACTCACTTGTTTACAGAGAAAAGAATCTTTAATTTTAGAATTTCACTATGATAAGCTATTTTTAGCCGAAAATATAAAGCGCTTGGCAGGACAATTTCAAACTTTAGTAGAAAGTGCTCTCAAAAACCCAGAAGCAGCAGTCAATGATTTAGATATTCTCGAGTGTAGCGAACGACAGCAACTGTTAGTTGAGTTTAACAACACGCAGATCAACTACCCACAAGACAAGTGTATCCACCAGCTATTTGAAGAACAGGTGGAACGAACACCCAACAATATTGCTGTTGTGTTTGAGAATCAGCAATTGACTTACTGTGAGCTAAACACTCGCGCTAATCAACTAGCTTATTACCTACAGCAGTTGGGTATCAAACCAGAGGTACTCGTAGGGATATACATTGAGCGATCGCTCAATCTCATTATTGGAGTGCTAGGCATTCTCAAAGCAGGCGCAGCTTATGTACCCCTAGATTCAGCAATACCAACACACAGCTTAGCCTTACAGTTGCAAGATACTCAAGCATCAATCCTGTTGACACAGCAGTCGCTAGTCAAGAAGCTTCCTGAAAATGCAGCCCGGATAATTTGCTTAGACACAGACTGGCAAGTAATTACTCAAGAAGCTCGAGATAATCCTCAAACTTTAGTGAAACCTGAAAACCTACTTTACGTAATCTTTACCTCTGGTTCCACAGGCAAACCCAAGGGTGTTGCTATCGAACATCGGCAACTCGCCAATTACCTATATGCAATTTTATATAGACTGAACTTGCCAGCAGAAGCCAGCTTTGCGACAGTTTCCACTTTTGCAGCAGACTTAGGCAACACGGTAATCTTTTCAGCCTTGTGTACGGGGGGATGCTTATATATAATTTCTCAGGAGCGAGCATCAGACCCAAAAGCACTTTTCGATTACTTTCGTTGCCATCCCATTGACTGTCTTAAGATAGTTCCCTCTCATCTAACTGCTCTCTTAACATCTTCCCTACAAGAATCTGTCTTACCCCGTCAGTGTCTGATTCTTGGAGGTGAAGCCTTGAGCTGGGATCTGATTGAGATTATCCAGCGACAAAAACCAAACTGCCAGATTATGAACCATTACGGACCAACAGAAACAACAGTTGGTACTTTAACCTATCTAGTTGAATTTCCTGACCAACTTTGTACTAATCTAGAATCCTCATTCCCAGGCTTACTTGGAATCCAAAATCCAAAATCTAAAACAGTTCCCCTTGGACGCCCTCTAGCCAATACGCAAGTTTACGTGCTAGATACGGAGTTGCGACCCGTGCCTATCGGTGTACCAGGAGAACTGTACATCGGTGGGGCAGGGTTAGCTAGGGGTTATCTAAATCGACATGAAGAACAAGCGGAGCGATTCATTCCTAATCCCTTCACGGATCATTTTGGAACCCAACTGTACAGAACAGGGGATAAAGTATGCTACTTACCAAACGGAAACCTAGAATTCCTCGGAAGAGTAGACTACCAGGTGAAAATACGAGGTTTCCGAATCGAATTGGGAGAAATTGAGGCAGTACTGAGGAAATATTCAGCAGTGCAGGAGGTTGTAGTCTTAGTTAGAGAGAAGGTACTTGGTGACAAGCGGCTAGTAGCATACATAGTTCCAAATTCAAAGCTACGAAGTCAAAATCTTTACTCAACACTCATCAGTAACCTCCGCAGCTTCTCTCTAAGTAAACTGCCTGAGTATATGGTTCCTTCAACTTTCGTACTATTAAAAGCGCTGCCACTCACACCCAATGGAAAAGTAGATCGCCAAAAATTGCCAGCACCCGAACAAACTTGTCCTGAGCTAGAACAATTTTATGTGGCACCACGCACTTCAGTAGAGAAACAGGTAGCTGAAATTTGGGCAAAAGTCTTAGATCTAGAACAAGTGGGTATTCACGACAACTTCTTTGAATTGGGTGGACATTCCCTGCTCCTCACTCAATTACTTGCTCAGGTACGAAAAACTTTCAAAGTTGAGCTGTCCTTACGCTCTCTATTTGAAGTTCCTACTATCGCAGGGGTAGCCGAGAGTCTTGAGAAAACCCAAAAGACAGAATCCTCTACCAAAATGCAGGCGGAAACTTTTGCGACGCTTTTGGCTGAAGCTGTCTTAGATCCGGCAATCTGCGGGGTTAGCTTGACCTATAACCCGAATATCTTAAATCCAACAATCTTTTTAACTGGAGCTACAGGCTTCCTAGGAGCTTTTTTACTCTATGAACTTCTGCAACAAACTCAAGCAAATATCTACTGTTTAGTGCGCTCTAACAATATTGAATCAGGAAAGAAGAAGATTCAAAGCACATTAAAATCCTATTTACTTTGGGATGAATCTAAAAGCTGCCAAATTATTCCAGTTGTAGGAGACTTATCTCAACCACTGTTAGGTCTTTCTCAAGAACAATTTCAAGTACTAGCAAGTAAGGTTGACATTATCTATCACAATGGAGCATTAGTTAATTTTACTTATCCATACTATGTACTCAAAGCTACTAATGTTCTGGGAACCCAGGAAGTTTTAAGATTAGCAAGTCAAATTAAGGTCAAACCTGTACATTTCATTTCTACCACCAGTGTTGTTTCTTGTGGCTATTCTGGAGTTGAAGTTATTCTAGAACAAAATAGTATAAATCATAACAAAATGCCATCAAGTGGCTACGCTCAGAGTAAATGGGTTGCTGAAAAGTTAGTCACAATTGCTCGCGAACGAGGTCTTCCTATTTGTATTTATAGACCTGGACGAATATCAGGAAGTAGCAAAACTGGTGTCTGTAATACAAACGACCACACATTTAGAATGATTAAAGGCTGTATCCAACTTGGTACTGCTCCAGACCGAAACATGATGGTAAATATCAGTCCTGTAGATTATGTGAGCAGAGCGATTGTTCACCTATCCTGGCAAAAAGAATCACTGGGGAAAACCTTTCACTTAGTTAATCCTCACCCTGTTCCCTGGAATCAGATTGTTAATTATATTCGCTCGTTTAACTATCCACTTGTGCAAATTCCAGAGGATAAGTGGCGAGCAGAGTTACTCAATGCCGAGAATAGTGAAGAAAATGCCTTATATCCACTAATGTCTATGTTTTCTGAAGAATTGGGAGCTCGCACTACAAATACAGAAGTATCAAGATTAGACTGCCAAAATACACTTAATGGACTTGCTGGAACCACAATTAACTGTCCACCAGTCAATTGCGAATTGTTTAGTATTTACTTCTCATACCTCATTCGCAGCGGCTTTTTAAAAACTCCACTACTGAGTGATGAAATAGCAAGTTCCTCAAAACAGACAGATTCAGTAGCCAGCAATGGCTAGAAAGAGCCTTGCTTTCCAGAAGCTAAAGTTAAACCACACAATTATTTTATTTAAAACAACAGAAACATGGTATCTATAGAAAGCTTAAATACCCGTCAGCGAAGACATTTACAAGGAATAACCGAGCGCTATAACAAGCGTACAAACAAATCAAAAAAATTTGCAAAATCCTATCGTCAAATTTTAGCTGATAATCAAGCGTTTAACGGATTTAATTTTCCTCTTAAAGAAATGTGTTATCCCATTGTTTGCCAGCACTCTCTGGGATCTAAAGTAAGAGATATCGATGACAACGAGTATGTTGATTTTATAATGGGTTCTGGTATAAATTTGTTTGGTCATAATCCATCTTTTATTAAGGAAGCTTTGATAGTACAACTTGAAAAAGGTATACAGTTAGGTACTCAAATCGATTTAATTGGTGAGGTTACTGAAGGGGTTTGTGAACTTACAGGAATGGAACGAGTAGCCTTTAGCAATACAGGAACAGAAGCTGTAATGACGGCTATTCGTTTAGCAAGAACAGCTACAGGGCGCGAGAAAATTGTGATTTTTTCGGGTTCCTATCACGGTCATTTTGATGGAACTTTAGTAGAATTAAAAAGAAAAAATGGCAATTCAAAAATAGTAACAATTGCCCCTGGAATACTAGCTAATATTGCCGATAATGTTTTAGTTTTAGATTATGGGAATTCACAATCACTTGAAATTATAAAAGCCCATGAGCAAGAATTAGCGGCTATTTTGGTTGAACCAGTGCAAAGCCGACGACCTAACTTACAACCTCGAGAGTTTCTTCAAGAATTGAGGCAATTAACCAAAGAATCAGGAATAACTTTAATATTTGATGAAATGGTGACTGGCTTCCGAATTCATCTTGGTGGAGCACAAGCATGGTTTGGCGTTGAAGCAGATTTAGCTACTTATGGAAAGATTATCGGTGGCGGTATGCCGATTGGTATCATTGCTGGTAAAGCAGATTACATGAATGGGATCGACGGTGGTATGTGGAATTATGGTGATTCATCCTATCCCCACGCAAAAACCACATTTTTTGCTGGAACTTTCTGCAAACATCCTCTAGCTATAGCTGCTGCAAGAGCCGTAATTAAGCATTTAAAGACCCAAGGACTTACTCTTCAGCAGCAATTGAATGAACGCACATCGCAAATGGTCAAAAGACTTAATGATTTCTTTGAAAAAGATGAATTGCCTATCCGCATGGCAAATTTTGGTTCGCTTTTTGGTTCTGCATTTTCAGCAAATTATGTATTGACTGATAATTCTGTATCTTTGCCAGGTTTAGATTTGTTAAAGTATCACTTGCTCGACAGGAGAATTATGCTAAGAGGACGTGGAGGCTTTTTATCAACAGCTCATACAAATGAAGACATTGATTACATGATTTGGGCTGTTAAGGATAGCATAGAAGAACTGCGATCTGGAGGCTTTTTACCTACTAATTCTGCCCAATTAACTAACTAAAATGTAAAATTGAATATGTACGTACTAAGTCATAAATATAACTGTCTTAAGTAGGATAAAACCATTTTTCTAATCTTTATCAAAACAATTTTTCGTTTTGTTTAGATACTTAATTTATCCCAAAAATTTACGAAATAGAAGGATAAACGTTTTATGATTCCAACAACTCGCTATTCTGAGTATGATACTTTTGCTCGAATAATTAACGAATCTTGGGGACCACAATCTAGTGATTCGGTGTTATCGGATGTAGAACAATTACTGCTACAACATCTTCCAGAAAAAGCACACGTTCTCGATCTCTGTTGTGGTGCAGGACATCTAGCTCAAAAACTGCAAAACAAAGGGTATCAGGTAACTGGAATTGATGGTTCAGCAGATCTTTTACGTCATGCATTCCAAAATGCACCTGATAGTAAATTTATTCTTGATGATGCACGCTTCTTTAAATTGCCATCTATGTTTCATGGAGTTGTTTCAACAGGGTATGGTCTAAATCATATTATAAAACTTGAAGAGCTATTATGCACTTTTAAAAATGTCTATGCAACACTTCTATCAAACGGCTTATTCATGTTTGACTTACGGTTGGATAAAATGTATCAGGGAACCTGGAATAATTCTACCCTTGGTGATGTCAAAGAAGATTATGCCTGGGCATTAAAACGGCAATATAACCCAGAAGAACGAATAGGACAAATTAATATTACACAATTTCAATTGGTTAGTAAAAATTGGCAGCGATTGGATAATACTTGGCTAGTGAGAGGTTATTTTAAAGAAGAAGTTATGTCTGCACTAAAAAATGTAGGATTTACAGAAGTTAATGACTACAATGTAGAACGTGATTTAGCTGATAGTAGCGAGGCAAGCACAGTATACTTTGTCTGTCATAAGTAATTAGGTGCAGATCTAGATTTCTGATGTCCAAAATGCAATCTGCATAGTCAATTGTGACTGTTTAGCAAGATGTGAAACTGTTATCACCATATGCCAAGAATTGTCAGAACACATGATAAACTAAACGAGCGCATACCAAGGCTGTCTCTCAAGTTAGCGATCGCTCTTGATGGCTTTTCAACACTAATGGCGTTGATGAATCGAATGCGAGGTGCTATCCCAAATTCCAACGAATTTAGGATTTCTTATTTTCCTCTGTCTAGAGTAATGGAAGAGCGTTATATGGATCGTATTATGATACTACCAATAATATTGGCTGCTTAATACTGTGTTTGGTAAAGAGACTCTGACAAAAAACTTTGGTTAACTTCACACCACTTTCCCAAATGATTTTCATGAGAAACGGCTTCAACACTCAATTTAAGTAGCTCAATCATGAGTTGTCTCCATCAGAACCGCAAGATTGAGAATGATATTTTTAAGATTTGTAACAAAAATATCTCTGGTATTTTACTCACTAAGTTGGTAATATTCAGACTAAGTTAAATAACTTACCTGATGCTACCACCCCAATTCCAGGAGCAGAATTTTGGGGTGAGATTGTCATCGGGTTTTGGATAAAGGGTAATGAGTTTTCTACTTACCCTTTATACCTTAACTTAGCGTGTGGTAAGCGACAGATGAGCTAGAGTGTGTGTGAGGAAGATTGAATGAAGCCCCAGAGATTAAACTATTTTTTCTGGCAGAGTCTATTGCTAACAGGTTCAGTAGTGGTGTTGACAATAAAGCCTCTGCGTGTTGTCGCTCTCCCAATTATAGGGGCAGAAAGATCGGCTAGTAAGCAGCAACTATTACCTCAAGCAATAATGACAAAGTCAGTTGCACCGATTCGAGAGATTCGGAGTCTCAACCAGATAGAGCATCCACTGACCGACGCCCAAAAGTTAGTACAGTCGCCGACACGCACTGGTCAAGCAGAAATCATATCAGTGACGGGAGTGAAGGTCTATAGCACTGATAAGGGTTTGGAGGTAATTTTAGAGACAAATGTGAAGAGCGTAGACGCGCAACGGCTTGTCGATAGACATCGCTTGCAAGTGACTCCGAAAACTGAGGGGAACTCTTATCTTGCTGACATACCTAACGCTCAGTTGCGCTTGACTGGTGGAGAGAGTTTTCGTCAATTAAAGCCAATAGCAGGAATTACTGAGGTAACTGTTACCAATATTGCTCCCAACAGTATTAGGTTAACTGTGACAGGTGAAGCTCTTACGCCAGTAGTGGAGTTGTTTGATAGCCCACAGGAAGGTTTAGTATTCAGAATAACAACTACTGCATCCACTGCACGGCAAAATACGCCAGAGCCAACACCACCTGTAACTGAGCAGCAACAGCAATCGCCGATTGAGTTGGACGTGACTGCTCCACCAGACACAGGCTATCAAGTCCCTAACGCGAGTGTGGGAACAAAGACTGACACCCCAATAAGGAACATTCCTCAGTCAATTCAGGTGATTCCTCGGCAGGTCTTGCAAGATCGGGGATCGTTTAGTATTTTAGATGCAGCTAGGACGGTTGGTATTCAACCTGTTGGTAGGTTTGGGGATATTTATCTACTTCGCGGCTTTCAAAGTAGAAATTATCTGCGTAATCGCTTATTGGATCTCAGAGTTATTAACAGCGTTGAAACTCCAATTACTAATATAGACCGGATTGAAGTCCTTCGAGGACCTACCTCAGTTCTCTATGGTTCGGGTCAACCCAGTGGTACAATTAACTTAATAACCAAACAGCCTCTACCAGAGCCATATTATGCTGTTGAACTAGCACGTGGTGGATACAACTTCTTCAGACCTGCAATTGACCTATCAGGTCCAGTAACAGATGATAAAAGTCTTCTATATCGCCTCAACGCTTCCTACTCTCGTGCTAACAGTTTTACAGATTTTTATAAAAATGAAAACTACTTTGTTTCACCTATCATAAACTGGCGTATCGGTAAGAACACAAAACTGACTTTTGAAGCAGAGTATTCAGAAGTACAGCGGCGCGATCCCAGTTCAAATGGACTACCTGCTGTAGGAACTGTATTACCTAATACGAATGGTACAATTCCGATTAGTAGAGCAATTGGAGAGCCTAGCGATTTTATCAACCGTCGGACAACCCGTATTGGCTATAACTTTGAACATAATTTTAGTAAAGACTGGTCGCTCAATAATTCTTTTCGGGCTTGGTTACTACGCTACGAACAGCAAAGTACTTTTGGGCAGAGTTTAGCATCTAACAATCGCTTGCTCAATCGAACTACACAACTGTTCCCTGAAGGAGTCGATTGGGATAACTATGCTGTAGATACTCACGTAATAGGAAAGTTCAAAACAGGTAGCATCGGACACCAATTATTGCTTGGCTTCGATTTTAACAGAGATGTTTTACCATTTAACTTGATTCGACGGTCGATAGCTCCGCTTGATTTATTTAATCCAGTTTACAATCAGCCTTTAGGCTCTATTACGTTGAGATCCAATACAGAGACTCAAGTTGATGTTTGGGGTGTTTATGCTCAAGATCGGATTTCACTGTTAGACAATTTCAATCTAGTCTTAGGAGGACGTTTTGACAATGTAGATAACGAAGTGAACAACAAAATTACTTCAGTTGTTACTAGTCAAGATGACTCTGTTTTCAGTCCTTTTGTAGGTATTGTTTATCAGCCTAACACAATTGTATCTCTCTATGCTAATTACACTCGTTCGTTTGAACAGAATGTCGGAGTAGCTTTTGATGGAAGTGTCTTTAAGCCCAGGTTCGGTACTCAATATGAAGTTGGTATTAAAACAGATTGGCTAAACGGTAAATTGTCTACAAACCTTTCCCTATACAAGATAACATTAGCTAATGGTCTCACACCCGATCCCGTGAATCGCGGTTTTTCTGTACAAACAGGTGAGCAAGAAAGTCGTGGTGTTGAGTTAATTACACAGGGAGAAATCTTGCCGGGATGGAATATTATTGCTTCCTACACTTATACTAATGCAGAAATTACCAGTGACAATCGTTTTCGTTCCGGTAACCGTCTGAACTCTGTACCCGAACACAGTGCCAGTTTATGGACTACATACACTATTCCAAAAGGAGATTTGCAAGGCTTTGGAGTTGGTCTAGGTTTTATTTACGTAGGAGAAAGGTCGGGAGATTTGGCAAACACTTTTACTTTGCCAAGTTATTTCCGTACTGATGCCTCTCTATTTTATAAGAACAAGGGCTTTAACACGGTACTGGGTTTCAATAATTTGTTCAATATTAATTACTTTGAATCTGCTACAGACGTGCTAGCAGTTTATCCTGGTTCTCCGTTTACAGCCACACTATCTTTGGGATGGCAGTTTTGATGAGAAGAATTTCTCTGAAAGTTTTATTATTAGAAGTTTTGACCGCCTTGTGTACTTGCAGTTACTTTTTTTCATCACTCGTAACTTCATCGCCAGTAATAGCATTAGAGATGCCATCTTCACCCAAAGCAATGCGGGTTGTCCAGCATAGTTTGAGTCAAGTCCAAGTTCCCGTTCATCCTCAACGGGTTGTTGCACTGCATCCCTTTATTTTAGAAGATGCTTTAGTTTTGGGAGTAAAGCCAATTGGTGGTCCTCGCGCCACTTTCTATCAGTTAAATATTTCTGCACAGCAACTCCAAGGTATTGAAGATGTAGGTTGGTTTCCTCCTAATTTTGAAAAAATTCTCCGCCTCAAGCCCGATCTAATTTTGGCTAGTAGTTTCGATCGAGACATCTACCCTTTGTTAGCCCACATTGCACCGACTGTCCTAATTGAGTATCGCAGTAGCGACACTTGGAAACTGACCTTTGAACAATGCGCTGAAGTCTTGAATAAGAGTGAGCAGGCAAAGCAAATGATGAAACATTATTATATACGCCTAGCCAAGTTTAAAACTCAAATGAAAGAACGTTTACAAAAAATTCAAGTATCGGTCTTAAGTGTCAGTTCACAAGATATTAGTTTATACGGCACAAATGGGTTTATTGGTGCGATCTTAAAAGATGCAGGTTTAACTCGCCCGCCATCACAAAACCTAGATACCAGTACCATTCTAAAAAAAGGTGGAACCCGTATTAGATACTCAATATCACAAGAACTATTGTCAGAAGCAGATGGGGATGTATTGTTTGTAGTTCAAGCAAGCGATCGCAGCAATATTAATTCCCAAAAGGCGCTCCAGCAATTGCAAGCACAGCCACTTTGGTCAAAGTTAAAAGCAGTTCAGTACAACAAGGCTCATGTGGTAGGAGTTTATTGGCTTGGTTATAGTCCTGTGTCAGCGCAATATGTCATTGACGATCTTTTTCAGTTTGTAGCTAGTGAGTAAAGGAGTTAACTGTGTTGAATTTGGATGCTATTGAAGAAGCAGTAGTACAAGAAGTTCCTTTCCAGTGGATATTATTTGAAAATTTGATACCAGAAGCACAGAGGTGGAACTTGGCTAACAACTATCCTCAAGACAGTTTTTATCAAGTAGACCATTCAGAAGCTAGTCTTTATTTACGACCAAATATTGTACGTCAAGAAGAAATAGCGAAATTAAACAACCGAAGTGACTACTGGCGGAAGTTAATCAAAGATGGTCATTTAACCCATGAAATCGAGAAGTTAGATCAAGTATGGCAGAGGTTGATTGAAGAAATTTGGAACCCTGCTTATCGAATTGCAATGGAAAAACAGACAGGATTGAATTTGAAAAACCATACTCTGACAATTAGTTTCCGTCGCTATAATTCAGGCAATACATTTGCTCCCCATACCGACCATCCTTCTAAATCCTTGACTCATCTGTTATTTTTTAATTCTCAATGGTCTATGAATTGGGGAGGCTATTTTCGCATTCTTAAAGGCAATCAACCAGATTTTGTCTTTCAAGAGATTCCTCCCCTGATTAATTACTCAGTTGCCATTATACGTTCGGACAATTCTTGGCACATGGTAACTCCAGTTTCAGCAGATGCAACACAACCCCGACTCACTTTACAAATTGCTTTTTGGAAAGATGATTTGTAGTAACAAGCTAGCAAAAAAAAGGAAATTTCTGCAAATTATGCTGATTTTGGGATTAATTTATAATTTTTCACAAAATAGCTCAAAGTAATCATAGTTAGTTCCTAATTTTTCTACTAACTTCTACCAGCTTTCTAGGGTAAAAGGTAAAAACTCTTTCCAATCAGAGGTTAACGTGCCAACTTTTGCGCGATCGCCACAACAAATCACTTGGAAGCGATCGCACTCGTTTACACAAAATCAGCGATCGGTTTAATAACTACATTGCTAGCCGTTGCAGCTTGGGCTTACCTTTGATCTACAGTAATTAACGGGCAACTAAGACTTTTTGCTAAGGCAATGTAAAATGACTCGTAAACAGCTAATTGGTAGGAAAGACCAATTTGTAAAGCACGCGGTAGTAAGTTGCCTACTGGCATAATCTGAAATGGTAAAGCCAAAAGCTCAATGAGTAGCTGCTCGGCTTCTACCTGTGACATTCCCTGAAAGCGCACCTGTTTCCAAAACACATTCGCGCACTCTAGTAGGCAAAACTCAGGCACGCGTAGTTGATACCCTTGATTCATTTGTGCCAATAACACCCTTGCTTGTGGTGTATATGTTTCTCTGATGAAACGTTGAATAACTACACTGGTATCCACTACATAAATTGCCGTCATCTGTCTCTATCCTCACGTAGAAGTTCGAGCGATGTTTTTGCACCTGGTGGTGGAGTCCACATATGACGATCGATTGAGTCAAAAATCTCTTGTAAAGAGCGTTTTTCTCCCGATTGTTCCTGACTGCGTAACCGCTCATCGACAACAGAAGCTATTAACGCTTTGAGTTCATCAACAGTCATATCTTTGACAAGTTTAGTTTCCATAGTTTTCCCTAACCAAATCTTCTACAATAGTAGCGCCCCGTCTAGCAATGCAACTGTTAAGACTTCTCATAATACTATACTTTGCACGGTTATAAGCTGAGTGTTGAAATGAACAACACTCTTTGTAAGGAGTTATCTAATTTTGCTAAGTACACAATTTCGTAGAATCGTAGCGATCGCTATCAAAATGATATTGACATCATCTGAGGTGGCGACCTAAATATTTAATTACCGCCAAATAACCGTGTAGGAGTAGGTCATGCTGAATTTAAGTGCCATTCGCACTGCTACTATGCAAGAATTTCCTTACCGTCATACTTTTATTGAGAAGTTGCTGTCAGAAGAAACCAGTGCTGAACTTGCTAAAAGCTTTCCGCAGCATGAATTTCGGGAATCCACTGGGAATGACCATTGTTTTTTGTGGCGGCGATTGATTGCTAACGATGAAGATATTGCTAAAATGCAGCAACTGAGTGACCACTGGCTTCGTCGAATTGAGTCTAAAGAAGTTACTTCTGATATCGATAACCTCAGTCCCATCTGGCAAAAATTGATTGTAGAATTATGGCAACCTGAGTATATAGAAACGATGGAGGAGTTATCTGGGTTACAACTGAGCAATTGTGTAAAAGTGATAGCGCTACGTCAGTATCATCCAGGACACTACATTCTTCCTCATACAGACCAACCATCGAAAATCCTGACGCATCTACTGTTTCTGAACGAACATTGGTCTAGCGCTTGGGGAGGTTGTTTGCAAATTCTCCACTCACAACAACCAGAATCAATTTATCAAGAAATATTACCACTGAGCGCCTGTTCAGTCGTCTTTGTGCGTGCGGACAATTCTTGGCATATGGTTAATACGGTAACACAAGAAGCACCATCATGCCGATTGGCTGCACAGATTGCTTTCTTTAGTCTTTGAAGAAACCGAATGTGTGCGATCGCCAAACCTGGTCTAAAGCCATTAACCAACCCCGGTTTTGACTATTCCATCCTTTCTAAGTTCCGCATTCGTTTACTTACAGGTCGCATGGAACAAAAGTTACTAAATATACTGTTTTTGTACTTGAAAGAATCTGGATTGCTCAAAACCCATCGCCGACAACGCCCAAAATTCTTTTGTCAGCATTTGATTACCAAAAAAGTTGGTTCAATACATGGAAGCCTGGTAAGATTTTGACAACCTAATTATTGCTCCTACCTTTATTCAAGTTATATTCCTCGTGAAGTAAACTTGTCAGCGTTTTTGAGTCGGGGTAATTAGTCCTAAGGTTACCCACTGTCTGTGATTTCCACTATGGTCTGATTTCCACTATGGTAGGTGTTTCTTTACTAGTGTATTGTGAGGAACTAGAGTTGAGCCAATCGAGAATATCTACTTTTTCTCAGCAATGTCTATTGCTGATAAGTTCTTTATTTGCAATCACAACTCCAGTTCTGGGACAACAGACTCCAAATTCAAATATCAGATCTGAGCAATCCTTGCCCATATTAACAACAGTTTTAACATCACAGTCCGTCAGAGAGATCCCCCGGTTGAGTGAGGTAGAACATCCTTTTATGAGTGCCAATGTACTAGTACAATCGCCTACAACAGGAACAACAGAAGTTGTGCCAGTCACAGGTGTGAAGGTAAATAGCACTGATAAAGGTTTGGATGTCATCTTAGAGATATCGGTAAAAAGTGAACAGCTACAGGTTTCTGCGAGAACTGAAGGGAATTCCTATGTCGCTGATATCCCTAATGCACGGTTACAGTTGCAAAGTGGAGATACGTTCCAACGAGAAAAGCCAGTAGCAGGAATTGCTGAGGTAACAGCCACACAGATTGATGCCAATAGTATTCAGTTGACAATCACGGGTGAGACGGGAGTTCCAACAGTGGAGTTGTTTGATAGTCCGACTGAGGGTTTGGTGTTTAGGGTGACTCCTACTGCGACCACACAGCAAACAGCACCAACATCCCCAGAAACGACTCCACCAACACAACAACAAACTACGCCACAGGAAAAACCAAAGCCAGCCCAGGAGGAGCACTCACCAATTGAGTTAGAGGTGAGTGCTCCTCCTGAAACAGGCTACCGAGTTTCTAACACAAGTTCGGCAACCAAAACTGATACGCCACTGCGGGATATTCCCGCCTCGGTTCAAGTCATTCCAAGGGCAGTTATAGATGATTTGGGAGCAAAGAGCCAGGGAGATGTGCTGCGAACAGTTGGCATTGGACCAGCCTTGTTTAACTCTCAAAATTTTGACGATCCTAAAATAAGAGGCTTCAGGACTTCCTTGAGCCTTCGCAATGGCATAAGAGACGTAACCTCAAGTTTTGCGACTGACATCTCCAACACAGAACGATTGGAGGTTTTGCGCGGACCTGCTTCAGTACTATACGGACAGATTGTTCCCGGTGGTGTTGTTAATCGAGTGACAAAACAACCACTACAAGCTCCGTACTACTTCGCCCAAATGCGTATTGGTAGCTATGATTTCTATCAACCTTCAATTGACTTGTCTGGTCCATTGAATGAGAAGCGAACTTTATTGTATCGACTGAATGCTTCATACTTAAATACAAACAGCTTTGCCGATTTCCTACATCAGGAGCGTTATTTTGTAGCACCAGCGTTCACCTTGCTTCTTGGTAAGAGTACCAGCCTGACAGTGGATGGGGAGTATCAAAACGTTCAGAAACCGAATGGCGATGCCTTTATATCAGGTCAGCCAGCTGTGGGGACTGTTTTATTTAACCCTAATGGGAAGATTCCACGCAGTCGCACGCAATATAGGAGAGCCTTCAAGTGATAGCAGTTATCGTGAGGTAAGTAGAATTGGCTACAATTTAGAGCATCGTTTCAATGATAACTGGGTGTTACACAACGCTTTCCAATTTGGTTATGTTAGCATCTTACAGCAAGACGTCACAATTGGTACCGGGTTGCAATCCGATAATCGAAGGCTTAACCGCCTTACAGTCTTTGATAGCAATGTTTTGAACGGCTACATTATTGATACCAATTTGGTAGGTCAATTAAAGACTGGTAATATTGAGCACAAACTGTTAATTGGTTTTGATTGGTACAGGGAGACTTTCGATCTAAACAATAGTACTTTTGCTCGCGCACCTATTGATGTATTCAATCCTGTGTATGGCTCACCTCTGGGTCGCAGAACGGGTACAACTCAAACACAAAGGATAAACAATACCTTTGGGTTGTATTTTCAAGACCAAATAACGCTTACTGATAATCTCAAGCTAGTTCTTGGAGGTCGTTTTGATTGGTTGGACTTTGACTCTCGAAACCGGATTAATGGAGTAAAAACTACTCAGTCTGATGATGCATTCAGTCCACGAGTGGGTATCGTTTATCAGCCGCTCAAAAACACCTCCTTCTATGCTAGTTACAGCCGCTCTTTTGAGCAGGTAATTGGTAATGATGTACGTGGCAATCCTTTTGTACCGAGTCGTGGAACTCAGTACGAAGTAGGTGTAAAAATTGACCTTTTCAATAGCCAGTTGTCTACAACATTGGCTTTATATGACTTAACCCAAACTAATGTAACAACATCCGATCCTAATAACCCTGGCTTCAACATTCAAACTGGGGAGCAGAGGATTCGGGGGGTTGAATTGATTTCTATAGGAGAATTAGCACCCAATTGGAAGATCGTTGCTTCCTATATTTATACCGATCCCCGCATTACCAGTGACAGAACCTTTAGTGGGAACTTCATTAGTAACTCCCCGGAACATACCGCGAGTCTGTGGACAACCTACACTATCCCTCAAGGATCTTTGCAAGGGTTAGGGTTTGGTCTTGGTGTATTTTATGTGGGCGATCGCGAAGGTGACAATGCAAACACCTTTATATTACCGAATTATGTCCGTACCGATGCTGCTATCTACTACCGACAAAACAACCTACGCGTACAGCTTAACCTCCAGAATCTATTTAACACTCTTTATTACGATGCGGCTCTCAATCGGGCGCGAGTTAATCCAGGCAATCCTTTTGAGGCAGTTTTGAATATCAGTTGGGAGATTTAAGCAGTGCGTCGTATTCTGCAATTGGCTTTAATAGGTGGACTGTTAGTGTTCCTAATGCTGTTGGCTTGCAGCAAAGAGATTCACTACTCTGTTACAAGTAGCGTCAGGAGTTTTTCAAAAGCGACTGCAAACACTACTGTACGGGTAGTTCAGCACTCGGCGGGTAAAACTCTAGTTCCTGTCCACCCCGAACGAGTAGTCATCCTGCATGGCTTTGTGTGGGAAGATGCCATAGCTGTTGGAGTCAAACCGATTGGAGCACCACTCAAAAAATGGGTTTCCCTATTACAACTTGCCCCAAGTCAAAGCCAGGGCGTTGTAGATGTGGACTACTTGCCGACCAATATTGAAAAAGTCCTAGCCCTCAAACCAGACTTAATTTTGGGTTGGTTTGAACTGCAAAAGGACATCTACCCGTTGTTGTCACATATCGCGCCGACAGTACTAATTGGCATTAAAAGTGCTCGGGATTGGAAAGACCATTTTATGCAGGTGGCTGAAGCACTTAACAAAACTGAGATAGCTCAGAAGGTACTGGCTAATTATCATTCGCGTTTACAGAAATTTAAGGCTACTGGTAGCGATCGACTTTCCAAAACTCCGATTTCGGTTATTGGTCCTTATAGCGAAAATTGTCGAGTGTTTAGTTGGGAAAAAAATAGTTTCTCAAAAGGAATTTTAGAGTCGGCTGGTATTACTGTGAAATCTGCTCCCAGCCCTTTGATGCTTGGTAAACTTGGTCTTTCTACGATTTCTTGGGAACGCTTAGATATTATAGATGCAAATATCATTTTTGTAACTCGTTCATATTTTGGAACTATGGAAGAACACCAAACTGCTTTTAAGGGACTCCAAGCTATACCTTTTTGGTCCAGGTTAAAGTCGGTTCAGCAAGGTAAAGTTCATGAAGTCGGAGTTTACTGGGTAGGTAATGGTCCAAAAGCTGCTAATCGCGTACTTGACGACCTTTTTAAATACTTGCTTAACTCATAAGAGCATTTTTGTAACCAAGATATTTCTTCAATGGACGACCTACTTATATCATGCTGGATTTTAACGCTATTACTCAAGCAAGAATGCAAGAGATTCCTTATCGTTGGGCATTTTTAGAAAACTTATTTCCTGAGAAATATTGTCTTGAATTAGCCAATAGCTATCCTCAAGAAGGTTTAGAGCGATTCCAAATAGGTGAGAGATCAATTTTTCCACGTCGAGTCATCATTGATGAGACTAAAGATGTTATCGAGTCACCATATAAACTAAACAACTGTTGGCAGGAGCTAGTGGACGACTTACGTACTAGTGTCTATAGAGCAGCTCTTGGGGAATTGACAGGCTTGAATCTGATGGACGATTTGATGTACATCTACTTCTTTCGTTTCGATCCAGAAGACTCTATCAATCCCCATCCCGATGCTTCTTCCATTAGTATGGTGCAATTATTCTATTTCAATCAAGAATGGGATACTAACTGGGGAGGCTGTTTACGCATTTTGAAAGACGATCGTGCTGACTCGGTTTTTCAGGAAATTCCACCACTACTCAATACTTCGGTCATCTTAGTACGATCGGAAAACTCTTGGCACACTGTAACCCCTGTTGCGTCAGATGCACCCCAGTCTCGACGAGTCCTTAAAGTTGCTTTTCTAAACCAAGAAGAGTTTTTTAAACAAAAGGCCAGTGCCTCATTCGTGACAGGTTAAGAAGTGCGATTCGTTTCTAGCTAAAAAGCACCGACCTAGGTCGGCAAGCCATATGCCCACATTAACATTGCTGCTCCTAATACAGCAGCACCGGGTAAAATCCAGCGATAATCGACACCTATGATTCCCCTAGTCAAATGGGGAACGACTAAATCAACAAAGCTAATTGGTCCGGCGATCGCCACCGCACTACTAGCCAGAACTACCACGCAAGCCGTTGTCGCAGCTTTGGTCCACACAGTTTGCTACCCAATCCAACAGCCACTGACTCTGATAAAGTGAGGATATTGATTTGTCTGCCTAATGCAAAAGCAGTCAGCTATTTGGCATTATCAATGCCAAAAGGAAAAAATAAATTTGCCTGCTCGATCGCCGCAACACATCAAGCAGATATCTTTTTCAGCTACTACACTGGTGTAAAGTTAGCTTTAAACCTCCATTCCGTATTAGCCAAGCTTGACAGTACAAAACAGTTACCTAATCAATAGAAATTATCACATCTGAAGCTTTAATGATAGCGTAAGCTTGTTTTCCTTCTTGGAGTCCTAGCGCTTCTGCTGAAGTTTTTGTGATAATTGCAGTTATCTCTACTCCTGGTGCAATTTCTAACTCTACCTCGTCATTGACAGCTCCAGTAATAATTTTTTTGACAGTGCCTTTGAAAGCATTACGAGCACTAATTTCCATATTCTGACACTCCCTGGTTGTTTTTAACTTTCTGTATATTACCAACCGTCTAGTTACATAATTATCTCCTCTAGGTCAGATGCTATCCGATAGCATTTAGTAAATATGCTAAAAATAGCAGTCATTGACGCTATTTCTCTGGCAAAAGATAACGAAACAAATCATCCAGCACTCTATTAGCTGACAAATAGCTGCCTGCAAGCCAATATTCTCCCATGACATGAACTTTACCTTGCTGCACAACCTTGAGTTTTCTCCACAAAGGTTGTGCCATTAATTGCTCGACCATTTGTTGGTAATTGTCTTTTTTATTAAAACTGAAAGGGACAACAAATAGAATATCCGCATCCACCAAAGGGAGTAGTTCTTCAGATATGCGCTCGTTAACTGGGTTTCCCCCTAGTTGTAGAGAGGTTTTTGCATCCTGATCTTGTAAAGGAGGACGTGTAAGACCCAAGTCCTCTAAAATTACGCCAGAAAAAGCACTTTTTTTCAACAAATTAATCGACCCAGGCATAATCTGCACTACAGATACTTTGGTCGTTTTCAGGCGATCGCCCATCAAGTGTTTAAACTCTGCTACCCGTGCATTGTATTGTGCCACAATTTGTTTGGCTGACTCGGTTTGACCCAGTGCTTCTACAATTTCTATAAATGGTTCTTTCCATTGCCCGTTGTATTTCATGCTATCTAAAACAGTAGGTGCAATTTGCGACCACAGATTGTAAGTGTCTTTGAACCAGCCAGCACTACCTAACAACAAATCAGGTTTGAGCGCTACGACTTTCTCCATGTTGGGTGGAAACCAGCCCAAATTCACAAAATCATCTCGTTTCAACTCTGGGTGTAGTATTGGTACAGGAGCGCCGAGAAGCTTGATACCAAATAGACCAGCAACTTCCGTAGCATACCAATGCAGTGCTACAACTCGTTTGGGATGAAGGGGAACTTCTGTTTCACCCATTGCGTGTTTTACTAAGTGGGTAGTTTGTAAACGCGATGCAGTCGAGGAATGGTTCCAACTGCTGAGATCGGTCATTTTGGGAATATGATAGCTTAGAATATTTAGTATCAAAAGTGCTAACAGTCCAACTAGAAACAATCGTAGAGTACGAGCCACAGCCTAATCACTCCCAGTCCATATATTTAATAGTGCCTCCAAGTAGTACTCTGTCAAATTTGAATTGAGGGGCGGCTTATCCTCTCCTTCTCTTCCTTAGCGTACTTCGCGTCTTCGTGGTTTTATTTCACCCGTCAATTGTGGGTTAACAGACCACTAGGAATTGTTGAGCGCCAACTGGTTTACTATCGAAAGCAAAGTTGGATAACTACGATGAGGGAAGCCAAAAGACTGTCTGCATCGTTAATCGGTGCTGTGGTGCTTGGGGTGAAATTGGGGTAATTACGTGCCAGGATTTACCAGTTTCTACCAAAGCGACCGAAGAACCAATTAGCGGAGGAATACTGTAAACAACACTAGAAGTATCCTTTTGCAAGAGAATTTGCAAGCAACCTCCCCAGTCATTAGACCATTCTTCATTGAAGTAGAAGAGATGAGTTAGGACTCTGTGGGAACCATCGGTGTGGGGAACCCAGAATTTAGCGTGTCCAGAGTGAAATCGACGAAAACCTATAGTCATGAGACAGTTTTCTAACTTCAATCCCGAAAGCTTTCCCATCACTTTTAGATAAGCAAGTGACCATAATTCCTCAAAGAACCTCTGCCAAATCTCATTACAGTTTGGAATATTAGAAGTAATTATACCTGACTCAACTCGGCTTCGCCAATGTTCGTTAATCTCTCTGAGTTGGGAAACAACTTCTTGTTTTGCAAATACTGGTATTGCTAAACTAATATCCCCTTCTCCCAATTCTCTAAACTGTTCTTTTGAAGGGTAGCTGTTCATCAACTCGAACTTGGCATCAGTAGCAATGATATCCTCAAACAAGATCCATCGGTATGGAGTCTCATAAACCACAGCCATTTGTAGGGCTGACCAATTTAACACCATTCTTAATTCTACTCCTATACTAAGTACCGAAATAACTCATCAAGTTCATGCGATCGCAATATTTCTCAAAACTGCCACCTCACTGTGAACTCAGCGGTAAACGGATCGCCCGGATAAACTTGCAGACTACTGCGGGCGCTTTGAAAGTAGTCAACATTAAATATATTTTTCAGATTGAGCGCAACATTGAGATTGTTTCTCCGGTAATAAATCGCTGCGTCCGTCCTGAAGTAGGAAGGTAGTTGGAAGGTGTTGCCTAAATCTCCTTCTCTTTCACCCACATAATATAAACCTATACCACCTCCAAATCCTTTCCAGCCTCCAGAGGGAATGATGTAAGTGTTCCACAAACTCAAGCTGTTTTCTGGCGCGTTATTTATGCGGTTACCTACTTTGTATGTGTTGTCCTTTGTAATCCGTGCATCTATGTAATTATAGGAAGCAATTATATTCCATCCCGGCAAAATTTCTCCCACTAAATTTAGTTCCACACCTCGACTTCTTTGCTCACCAGTTTGCACGTTGAAGCCGGGATTTCGTAAATCGTTGGTTAAAACATTATCAAATGTCAGTTGATACAACGCTAAGTTGGCAGACAATTTATTATTTAACCAATCAGTTTTTACACCCACTTCATATTGAGTACCGCGAGATGGTTGGTATAGTACACCGCCAAAGCCACTGCCAACGTTCTGCAAAAACGAGCGGTCATAACTAGCATAAAGAGATATCGGTTCAATTGGTTGATAAACAATACCAACCCTTGGACTAAAGGCAGAGTCGGGCTGATAGGCGATCGTAGTCCTATTCGTAAGAAAATTTGTATTTCTAACGTAATTCTCTATATAGTCAAAGCGTCCGCCCAGAAGTAGCTTGAGATTACCAGTCAACGCAATTTGGTCTTGTAAATAAATACCTATAGCATCATTTCTCGTTAGACTCTTGTTTGCAACGGCAATAGAACCTCTTGGTTGTCTATAAACTGGATTAAACACATTAATAAGAGCGAGGTTTTGTTGTGTTGTCGGGCTGAAAAAGATTATATCTCGATATAGATCGAAGCCTAAGAGTAGTTGATGTTGAATGCTACCAGTGTTAACTTTACCAACAACATGAGTATCTATAATGTAGTTGTCCCAAATAGAATCAGAATATTCTTGAATTCTGCGAGTGAGAAAACGATTATTTGCTTGTAGAGATAGAGGAAAAGTGGCTTTTTGGTCAAAATTTAGAGATAAAAGATGAAAAGTGTTCTGCAACGACCAGTTTTCATTAAAACGATGCTCGAAGTCATAGCCGATGCGGTACGTCCGGCGTTTGCCTAAATCGGTGCCTTCTTCTCCTAAGTAACGCTCCAGTGGTATCTTGCCATTGGGGTTGCGCGATACTGTTCCTGCTGCTGGAAGACCTGGATCGATGGGTACTGACCTATTTTGATACTCTGCTTCTAAAGTTAGCTTCGTATTTTCATTAAAGCGATAAGTAAGTACTGGTGCGATGTTCAGAAGGATTCCATGTATATAATCACGAAAATAATTAGAATTTTCGTAAGAAACATTCAGGCGATACAAAAGCTTTTTATCGGAGGTGACTGGACCAGAAAAGTCAATTGCGGGTTTATAGAAGTCATAGCTACCACCAGACAGTTCTATTGAGTAGTACGGTTCTGAAAGTGGCTGTTTTGTAACAATATTGACTGTACCGCCGGGATTACCTTGACCGTAGAGTATGGAACCAGGTCCCTTAAGAACCTCAATGCGCTCTACGTTGGTGAGATTGGTTCCAAGAGTTGAACGGTTGACATTATCCCTTAAACCATTCCGGAGAGTATTTAAACCTTCAAATCCCCGAATACCAAATGAAGTTGTTGAGCGGGACGGGCCAAACACACTCTGCACTATGCCAAAATTTTTGAGTACATCCTGAACATCACGCGCTCCTTGGTCTTCAATGAGTTGTCGAGGCGCAATCTGAATCGATTGAGGAATATCCCGCAGTGGTGTTTCTGTCTTTGTCCCCACACTCGTCCTAGGAACTTGATAACTTCCTTCTGGTGTGCCAATTACCTCTAACTCAATTGGCTGCTTGTCTTCATTTGCTGGTTTTGGAGTTGTCTGTGTCGGCTGTTGTACAGTTAATGTCACCGTACTCACCCCAAATACCAACCCTTCATTACTGTCAAACAACTCCACTGTTGGCACAAGAGCTTCACCCGTTACTGTCACCCGAATACTGTTAGCATCGACATTAGTAACAGTCACCTCAGCAATTCCCGCTGCTGGCTTTGATTCACGAAAGCGATCGCCACTAATTAAGCGCAACTGAGCGTTAGGTATGTCTGCAATATAAGAGTTACCCTCAATTTTCGGAGTTACTTGCAAGCGATCGCTCTTCACACCCGTTTCTAAAATCACCTCCAAACCCTTATCAGTGCTATTAACCTTCACTCCCGTCACTGATATTACTTCTGTTTGGGAAGTAGGTGTTTGTGACTGCACAAGCATCTGGGTCTTGGGACGCTTTATCTGGTTAAGCAGGGAGATTTTTCTAGTTGGTATCTCTTTTCCCAGAACAGGAACAGTAAACGCAAACAATGAACTTGTCACCAATAGACTTTGCCAGAAAAAGATAGATATTATCTGTAAATTCATACCTCACACACCCACTTGGTCAAAAATGTTAACCACATAGTCAATCAAATCAGAGTTTATTAAAAGCTAATAACTCTTTCTACTGCTATCCATGCAATATTTGCCCTTATTTCATGTCCTGTAAATAGGGGCAAATTCATAATTATTGATGCAAAAATAGTACCAGTTATCGAGTACTTTACCAAGCAAGTTGGTAATAAAACTTTGACAAACACTACTCTCTCTATTGTCAAGCAAATAGACAGCAGAATTATCAAACTAGTTCAATCGACTGTAAAATGCCTCCTCAAGAAGTTTTTTTGTTGTTCTTTGGAAGAATAACTTGTTGCGGCAAAACAATAACGCGAACGTTAAGCTCCGAAGAAAGCTAATTTTCAGTTTCATTCAAATGTAGCGATCGCTCAGAGTTGATAACGAGAAAAAGGAGAATAGAACACAGAGATCCGCCTGATATTGAAAATATAACGTCCACCCCTTTTATCCCCAGGCACTACTAGACGAGCAAATCCCCTATCTCCCAACAGTTGTGGCGCTTCGGATGGGTCATCTTTAGTTGCATATGCTACTAGTACTTGTTTGCCTTCATAGTCAGGATCGACCTCCCCTACTCCTACAACCACTTGATAGCAGTTAGTGGCATCTAAAGCAATATACTGCCGGATTGAGTTGTTGTTCACTGTTAGGTCAGGATTGGGTTTAAGTCCCCCTGCTAACTGAATCAGTGTCCACAAAGGGACTCCTACATAAGTATGACTTTCTGGTCCTTGCATCGTTATGTAGTTTACTTGAACTTCCTCTGGCGGCAATGATTGAAGGTCTGCTAATGTAAAAGTCTTCGGATTTACAACTTGACCACCCACGCGAATTTCTTCCGAAAAACCACCATCACACCCCTCCCGAGCTAAAGAGATTAAATTTGGTTTTGATGGAGGATTTGCTAAAGTCAGTTGTTCTATCCCTATTACCGATAGCATTATTGACAGTGCTATCGATAGCGTTAAGGATATGAAGGCTACGTAAGCAAAACGACGATTCAGATGCATAAGTTATGTCTTGATTTTACAGCGTATTATTAGGGAAATTGATGATTAAAGCTACCGATTTTATAATTGAGTCTTGGTAAACCTATTTATTTGAGTAACTGCTGTTAACCCCACAGCAATTACTAGACCTGCAACTCCAAGCCATTCAGGTGCAGATTCAGAGTTGTATGGACTTGGAAACCCATACTTTGATAGAATTTCTTGCCCTTCTGGTGAGAGAATATACTGAGCCAATTTCTCTCCATCTGGGTCTGCTCCCTTAAGAACAGTCAAGCTGAAGGTTGCATTTGTTGCCAAGTTATCTGGTAATTCCACAATTTGTAGGTCAGATGCAGCTGCGACTGATGCCAGACCCACTGTGTAATAAACTAGAGCTACATCTGCTAGCTTTTCATCTTCCAAAATATATTTGAAGGTATCTACACCAGCAGGAGGAGTAACGGTCGTGGGAGCGCCACCCACTAGACGTAAAGCTTTATCATTTAAAATTTGAAAGCTGCCTGGTTTGATACTATCAGCTTTTTGAAATATCTCTTGGGCGTAGTCTCCAGAAGAGTCTAGAATTGGTGTTGAGGTTGCGACTCTAATATCAGGGTCTAATAACACGTCCAACAAATTGTCTGATGTTATTGATAACCCCGGTCTTACTAAGGCTACTATACGGGTTTGGGTGAAAATTTCCACAGAACCACTTAAACCTTGGTCAAACAGTTTTTGGGGATTGCGAATACTCCCACTAGCATAAACATCTGCGGACGCTCCTTGAAGTAAAAATTCTTGTTCTATGCGTTCGCGGAGTGAACCACAAGGAGCAGACACTTGTGTAACGGGAATACCATATTTCTCAGTAAACTTGTTAGAGATTTCTCCAAAAGCAGTCCTCAATGCGCCTGCATTGTACAAGGTAACAGCGTGAACCTGACTCGGAAGCGTCACACCTGAAATTAAAGTAGCAATTGATATAGCAAATAAATGCTTTTTCATGATGTTTGGCACTGAAAACTATTGCTTGTCACAGTCAAAACACGTTGGCAATAAATTATGCAAACGTTATATTGAGCTTTGGTTGAAATTACTATATACATATATGTCAATGTTTAATTGTAAACATTGATATATACGTAATTTTTATTTCCTACGGAATACTACCAACAATGTAAGAAAAAGTCAATTTGATGCAATCAAATCTATAAAACTGAGCGTCAACCATCGGGCGATCGCGTGACAACAACCCCGTTTTCGCTGATGCAGCAATCAACAGCTGCTAACGTGCTTGGTATTGGTATGTGAATTGGTTTAGAGCAAAAGCCTCAAATTAGGATACATAGGTGTTTACTCACCTACAAGTTGCGATCGCTTACTTGAACTTTTCGCTGTTTGGCAGCCATCGACCGTAACCGTGCAAATTAGTCATATTAAAAACTTAATTTTCAAATTATTCTACGTATAATTAACGATAATTGTTCGTAGGGAAGTATTTGTTTTAGTGACTGTGGCGGTGTTAGGGACGCTCGATTAAGATTGTCTGAAATATTTGTGTTCGTGGATCGTGGTGGAGCAAAAGAAAACATATTTTTTTACCAATTAAATTGGTAAAAAGTAACTAAAATTACATTTGCCAGTCATCAAAATGTACTATATTTACCAAAGACTAAAATTTCACATTTTTTAAGTTTTCTTTCCAAAATTTGTCGATATCAGCTGATTTGGGTGTTGAAATAACACCTAAGCTTATGTAGCCTCGTATACTGTTGTGGCTCTCCTTTTTAAGGAAGTCCCAACTCGATTTGAGTTCAGTTTTGAATTGGTGTGAGGACTGTGGGAAAAAAAATATTCTTTGCTATTCGCTGGTTCATACCAGTCATCTCAGTCATTGTTTCAAACTCAGCTGACTTTGAGCAAGCATTAGCCCAACAAGCTTTAGCAACAGCATCTGAACCTATCAAAAAAATTCCTCAACTGAGCGATGTAGAGCATCCCGTAATCAGTGCTGAAGTACTGGTACAGTCACCAACACCTAGCGTACCCTCTAATACAGAAGTTGTGCCAGTGACTGAGGTAAAGGTGAATACTACTAACAAAGGATTAGATGTTATTTTAATTACACCTAATAGTCAGAAGTTACAGGTATTTCCAAGAAGCGAGGGCAACTCCTATATTGTTGAAATACTTAACGCTCAGTTACAACTACCAAGTGGTAATATCTTCCGTTCTGCAAAACCAGTAGTAGGAATCACTGAGATAACAGTAGTCAATACTGATGCCAATACTGTTCGGCTAACAGTGACGGGTGAGGCGGCTGTCCCAACAGTAGAGTTGTTTGACAGTCCTATTGAAGGTTTGGTATTTGGGGTAACAAGTACTGCATCTACTGCCCAAAGCAGTCCTGCACCTACAGAACAACAGCAAACAATTCCACAGCCAAAACCTCAGTCGTCAACAGAGGAAAATCTTGCGCCAATAGAGCTAGAGGTCATTGGTTCAAAAGAGGATTATTTTGTTCCTAATGCAAGTGTTGGAACAAAAACTGATACGCCATTACGAGACATTCCCCAATCAATTCAAGTGATTCCTCGGCAGCTGATTGAAGACCAAGGGGCGGATCGCCTTGGTGATGTTTTGAGAAATGCTGGCGTACAACCTAATACTGCTCCTAGCTTCTCCTTCCGTCTCTCAGACGGGTCTAGCACCCGAGGCTTTAGCAACGTAATTCTTAGGAATGGTCTTTATGACAGGTTATCGGGTCAAGCTTTTGGAAATGAACTCACTAACATCGAACAAGTAGAGGTTTTGCGAGGACCATCTTCTGTACTTTACGGTCAGGGTATACCAGGGGGCGCTATCAATTTAGTCACTAAACAACCACTTAGCGATCCTTTCTACGAGTTGCAGTTAAAAATTGGTAGTTACAGTTTATACCGACCTTCGATTGACATCTCAGGTCCCCTAACAAGTGATAAAAAGCTGTTGTATCGCTTAAATGCTTCCTATGAAAATTCAGGCAGTTTTATTGATTTTCAAGGAAGCGAGCGGACTTTCGTTGCACCAGTGGTGACTTGGCTTCTTGGAAATAACACTAAGCTGACTTTTGAAGGCGATTATCAAAAATCACGGCTTAACTTTTTTGAACCCGGTCTACCTGCATCAGGGACGGTGCAGTCTAATCCTAATGGTGAAATTAAGCGCGATCGCTTCTTGGGAGAACCAGATTTAGATAGGGCAATACGTACTTTAACTAGAATCGGCTACTCTTTTGAGCATCGCTTTAGTAACAATTGGTCTTTACGAAATGCCTTTCGGGCTTCGTTTGTAGATTGGATACCCCAAGCTACCACATTTCCTACTGGTCTACAAAATAACCGCACTCTAACTCGACAGTACCAACGATTGGAATCAGATTTTTATTGGAATAACTATATTTTAGACACTAACGTTGTTGGTAAATTCAAAACAGGCAGTCTTGAACATCAGTTGCTGAGTGGAATTGAGTTTTATCGAGATATTCTGAATCAGTACACTTCCATACAGCAAATTGGTTCTATTAATATCTTTAATCCTGTTTATAGAGCGTCGTCTCCAGGTAGGATTTTAAATAGAGTTGGCGCTAAAACTACGATTGATTGGTTAGGAGTTTATCTTCAAGACCAAATTGCTCTAGCTGACAACCTCAAGTTGGTTTTGGGAGGACGCTTTGACTTTGTAGATAATAAGAGCGAAAGTAAAATAACTTCAATTAGCAGAAGTCAAGCTGACTCTGCCTTCAGTCCCCGCGTAGGTATTGTCTATCAACCCATCAAACCTGTCTCTCTTTATGCCAGTTACAGTCGTTCTTTTGACCAAGCTTCTGGTAGTGATGTTCGAGGTAACTCCTTTAAGCCACGACGCGGGACTCAATATGAAGTGGGGGTAAAAACAGAATTTCTCGATAGCAAATTATCAGCTACTCTGGCATTGTATCAATTGACCTATTCTAATGTTCTGACTCCCGACCCCAACCCCAGTAATCCTGGTTTTAGCGTTCAAACAGGAGAACAGAGGAGTCGGGGTGTTGAGTTAGGTGTAGTGGGAGAAATATTACCAGGATGGAATGTCAGCACTTTTTTAGCTTATAACGATCCCCGCATTACAAGTGATAACACTTTTAGAGTAGGAAATTTTTTGGGTGGCGTGCCTGAATATACTGCTTCTTTATGGACGAGTTACACCATCTCCTCTGGTTCCTTGAAAGGATTGGGGTTTGGGTTAGGAGTTTTTTATGTGGGCGATCGCCTTGGTGATAATAGAAATAGCTTTAAGTTACCGAGTTATGTTCGTACTGATGCAGCTATTTATTACCGAACAAACAGCTTCCGAATTGAAGCTAACTTCAAAAATTTGTTTGATATTTTGTATTATGAATCAGCTTTCAGTAATCTACGAGTTTTTCCTGGTAACCCTTTTGAGGCACAATTGAATGTGAGTTGGGAGTTTTGAGCGCGTGAGGCTTTTTGTGAGACTAATTGCGATCGCATTACTGATGTTGCTTGGGCTAGTAGCTTGCAGCACAGATATTCGTCCCCCTGCAACTCGTCCTAATAAAAGTTTACTAACAACTCATCCCGAACAAGTCGTTGTGCTGTTTCCCCTCCTGTTAGAAGATACTTTGGCATTGGGAATAACACCTGTAGGTGCTCCCAAGACGTTTTCCTCCTATTTACAACTCTCACCTTCTCAATGGCAGAAGATTAAAGATGTGGGAGGATGGGGACCTCCTAATCTGGAAAAAATTCTCACTCTCAAGCCGGACTTAATTTTAGACCTCAAAAGTCCTGCTTCTCAAGAAGCTTATCCCTTACTGTCGCACATTGCACCCACAGTGTTCATTGAAATTACAAGCATTCTCAACTGGAAACAGGTTTTTTATCAAGTTGCTAATGCTTTAGGTAGGAAAGAAGCAGCAGATCGGGTTATGGCTGACTACCAAGTCCGCCTAGATCGCTTTAAGACTCATATGGGAACTCAAATTTCTTCGCTTCGGGTTTCTGTCTTAAGTATCACAAAAGAAACAATTCTTCTATTCAACAAAAAATCTTTCCCAGGAATGATTTTAGAGGATGCAGGGCTATCACGCCCACCTTCTCAAACTTTAGATGACAGACTGCATTTCCGAAGAGAGTCATGGGAACGTCTGAGCGATATTGATGCAGATGTGTTGTTTGTAGTTCCTAGCGGCTTTAAACAAGAAGCGGATACCCAAAAAGCTTTACAGCAACTCAGTTCCCAGCCCTTGTGGTCAAAGTTAAAAGTTGTTCAGCAAGGTAAAGTTTATGAAGTTGGAACTTATTGGCTTGCGAATGGTCCAATGTCCGCTTTGCGAGTGCTGGATGATTTAGAGAAATATATCTTGAATCCAAAGCGAGGTTGAGTATGGTGCTGAATTGGAATGCTTTACAAACTGCTGTAGTTTATGACAATCCTTATCGCTGGATACTGTGTAAAAATTTGATAGCACAAGAGGTTCAATTGGAGTTAATTAAAAGCTATCCATCTCCAACATTATCTGCTGAGCTTTCCCAAGAGAATGTTAGTTTATGGACACCAATTATTGCAACAGAGGAAGCTATTACTCAGTTACAAAAGATTCACGATATGTGGCGCGATCGCTTTGAAAAAGGTCAACTCACTTCTTCTGTTCAAAACCTGGGTGAGGTTTGGCAGAAACTAATAAAAGACTTATGGACACCAACCTATCGAGAAATTATGGAAGAACTGTCTGGGTTAAGGCTTAACAACCATGCAATGACAATTCAATTTCGTCGCAATTGCCACACTCGCTATCCTTATAGTGACCAAACAAAAGCTGTATATACTCCTCACCTTGATGGTTCCCCCAAGAACCTAACTCATTTGTTTTTCTTTCATCAAGAATGGTCTCTTGACTGGGGAGGTTATTTTCGAGTACTAAATGATAATCAGCCAGAATCCATCTTCTACGAAGTTCCCCCTCTGATTAACTACTCCCTCGCCCTCGTCCGTTCCGAGCGCTCTTGGCATATGGTGACTCCAGTTTCCCAAAATGCTCCCCAACTGCGGCTGAGCTTGCAGATAGCATTTTGGAACCTAAAGTCATAGTCCATTTACAGCACAGTTAACGGTAAAGTAGGAATTTTAATGAGGATAGCTATTATGGACAGACAGATAGAACTTATCTTTAACTCGCCAGCAGCCGCCGTTAATGCTTACAATATCTTCAAAATCGGGAAATTTGAACCCTTTCATCAAGATCCGGGTTTTCGCCTGTCATTAATAAGCTTAAATGCTCATTGTCTTTCTTTCAACTGCAAAATAAACGATCTGAATTTTATTCTTGGCAAGTTGACTTCAGATGAACTTGGAGATGTCTCAGTAATCAGCGATTTAATTCAAGTACAGATTGCTGTGATTAACCCAGACAACTCAATCAATCGTGAGTGATTTCTTCATCTCTTGTGATTATCCCAAGATATGATATCTTTCAGTTTCCCAAGGCGATCGCCCCAGCCTCTTGAAGCAAAAACAATCCGGAACTGCTTTGAAGCAATACAACTGCTAAAATAAATCCATAACTAATTGATGCCGTATCATTCTATGACCGTAGCTCAAGAATTAGATGCTCAACAAGGCATCTCCCCAGATGTTATATTTCCTCCTGGCGATCTATATAGTGACGAACCTCCCTTGGAAACAGAACTGCACCTGCGACAAATAATTTTACTTTTGATATGTCTAGAATGGCTGTGGCGAGATAGAAATGATTTCTATGCAGCAGGAAACCTGACTATTTACTATAGTCCACGCCAACTCAAATCAGAAGATTTTCGCGGTCCAGACTTTTTCGTAGTGTTGGGAACCCAACGGAAAACCCGCAAAAGTTGGGTAGTCTGGGAAGAAGATGGCAAATACCCGAATGTCATTCTAGAAATTTTGTCGGACTCAACAGCCAAGACAGACAAAGGTTTAAAAAAAGAAATTTATCAAGATACTTTCCGCACACCAGATTATTTTTGGTTCGACCCGTATACATTAGAATTTGCGGGATTTCATTTAGTCGATGGAGAATATCAACCTCTGCAACCAAACGAACAAGGACATTTGTGGAGTCAACAATTAGGGTTATATTTGGGAGTTCATCAGGGTTTATTGCGGTTTTTTACACCAGATGAGCAACTAGTACCAACACCAGAAGAAACAGCACGACAGACAGAACAAAAACTAGAACAGGTAGAACAAAAGGCACAACAGGAAGCTGAAAAAGCAGAACGTTTGGCAGCCAAATTACGGGAGTTAAATATCGACCCAGATACAATTTAGATAGTGCGATCGCTCACTTAAATTTTTTTGCTGTTTGGCAGCCATCAACTTTCTGTGTAAAGCAAAGGCTACACTCACAGCCAGTAAAATTCCACCAATTCCTTGACATTCTCTCACAGACAAGGGACTATTAAATCCATACTTTGCTAGTATTTGTTGCCCAGTTGATGAAACGATGTAATTCGCTAGAGCGTCGGTCAGTGCAATCAAATCTATGAGGCAAAATACTCCTCGCGTTTTAGAAAGGCAACCTTTAAGATTCGTCGAGATTGAGGTGAATGTGATGTGACTGGAGTCACACAGTGCCAAGAGTTCTCTGACTTCACTAAAATAACTGAGGTATTCAGTAGTGGTGGAATTCCTTGATAAACCGATTCTGCATTCTCATCTTTCAAAATGCGTAAACAGCCTCCCCAGTGAGTATCCCATTCTTGATTGAAATAGAATAATTGCACCATGCGAATAGTGTCAGCATCAGGATGAGGAGGAAAGCTACTTTCTGAGTCATAGCAGAAAAAGTATATGTACATTAAATCATTCATTAAGTTCAAGCCTGTGAGATTTCCAACAGTAGCTCGGTAAGCACTCGTGCATAGATCGTCAATAAGTTCTTGCCAAAGGCTATTGAGTTTACATGGCTTAATAGTATCTTTAGTCTCATCAATAACTGGTAGGACTAAAAAATTTTTAGAGCGATCGCCTACTCGCTCGAAGCCTTCTTGAGGATAGCTTTTAGCCAACTCCAAACTCTCTTCTAAAGAAAATAGGTTTTCCAAAAAAGCCCATCGATAAGGAACTTCTTGTATTGTTGCTCTTGTAATGGCGTTAAAATTAAGCATGATGTACTTTGCTTGTAGTATATACTTGGATAAAAAACTTTGAAGCTAGTTGAGCAGGTATTTAAAAAGATCGTCAAGCACGCGATTGGCTGCTATTGGACCATTACCTACCCAGTGGACTTTTACCGGATACACTTTACCTTGTTGCACTGACTTCAATCTTAACCATAAAGGCATAGTTTGTAATTGCTTAACAGCTTTTTGATTTTCTTCTATATCACTCTTTGAAAATAAAAAATGAGATGGAGAAAGGAATATGATACTATTATCAATTAAATCTAATCTTTCCCAAGAAATTGAGTAAATACCACTTTTTTGTAACTTATTTAATTGGCTGGGAGCGGTTTTGAGAGTTAAACCAGCCTCTTCTATAATTCCTCCAGAAAAACTGTTTTCTTCCCAACTAAAAACCCGACAATTTCCGTTATAAAAACCAACAACTAAGACGGGAGTTTGAGGAAAGCGATGTCTAACGATAAGCCGCTTTGCATCTACCCCAGCAGTAGCTCTAAATTTCTTGATTCGAGAATGGTAATTAAATAATACCTTTTGAGCCTCTTCAGTTTTATTAAGTGCATTAGCCACCTGCATAAAGTGGTCTTTCCAATCCCGAACGTTTTTTACTTCAATAAGTACTGTAGGTGCGATGTGTGATAACAATGGGTAGATGTCCTTTTGTTGTTCAAATAGACCTAAAATCAGATCGGGTTTTAGGGCTAAAACTTTTTCAAGATTGTTCGGTAAAAAACCCACATCTACAACACTTTGACGCTGTTCACTTGTAGGTTGTATTAAAGGAATCTTTAGCGGTGCTCCAATTGGTTTGACTCCCACAGCTAGAGCATCCGTCCACATAAAACCATGCAGAACCACGACTCGTTGAGGGTGAATCGGAACCTTGGTTTCACCTAAAGAATGTTTGACTACACGAATAGCGGTGTTTGCAGTCATAGAGGAATTATCCTCGCTACTTTTAGCTTGTTTTTGAATTGAAGAGCTGCAAGCCGATAGTATTAAAAACAGCAACAACCCAACCAAAGTTAATTGCAAGATACGACGCACTTTCTTAAAACTCCCAACCTATAGTTAATTGTGTTTCAAACGGCGCACCGGGAAAAACCCGGTTGCGATTGAAAGCTGAAACATAGTAGTTAGTGTCAAACAAATTTTGGAAGTTGAGTTGCACTCGCAGGTTGTTGCGTCGGTAGTAAAGCGCGGCATCGGTACGAACATAAGAAGGTAAAATAAAGGTATTTGCTAAATCACCTTCGCGATCGCTTACATAAAATACACCTAAACCAAAACCTAATCCTTGCAGAGAACCTTGACCAATTGTGTAAGTCGTCCACAAAGAAGCACTGTGTTCGGGAATGGCGTTGAGAAAATTTCCAACTTTAAATTGGTTATCTCTGGTAACGCGAGCATTAGTATAGTTGTAGGCAGCAATAATATTCCATCCCGGTAAAATTTCTCCTGTTAGATAAAGTTCAACACCTTGACTCTTTTGCTCTCCAGTTTGAACCTGGAAACGAGAATTGCTTGGATCTGTAGTTGTAATGTTAGTTCTAGTCAAATCGTATAAAGCTAAAGTTGCAGATAGCATGTTATCAAACCAGTCAGTTTTGACTCCCACTTCATACTGCTGACCACGGCTAGGTATAAAAGGATTACCTCGTGCATCAGTGCCAGTAATCTGATTAAATGAGCTAGTATAGCTAGTATAAAGTGAAACGTTTTTGTTAGGCTGATAGACGATACCGACTCGTGGACTAAAAGCATTATCGGACTGACTTGTTGTTACTCTACTAAGACGGTTGAGAGAATTAGTATTTAGCCAATCCAAGCGTCCTCCTAGAACTAGCTTTAGGTTGTTAGTTAGTGAAATTTGGTCTTGAAAATATAGCCCCTGAGCGTCACTGTTAGTTTTTGTGTTTGCTCTACTTGTAACTTGACCTAAAGGTGTACCATACACTGGATTAAATGCGTCTATTGGGCTACGTGCATAAGTTGTACTACGAGAGTAAAAATCCTGCCAAAACAAATCAAAACCAACTAACAGTTCATGTTCAATTTTACCAGTCTTGAATTTACCTATAACATTGGTATCTAAAAAATTATTACTCTCAATACTATTAATAAAGTTACTTATACGATTTACCCTACGATTACCGGGTTGCAAACCAGTAGGAATAATAGCATCTTCTTCTGCAATAACTCGTTGACCAAATAGAAAGGCATTACGTACAATCCAATTTTCACTCAAGCGATGCTCGAAATTATAGGCAATTCGGCTTGTCTGACGGCTTTCGTCACCTATTGAAGGCTCTGCAAGGTTTCTGTTGCGCGAAATCTGACCGTTGGGGTTTGGTAAAACAGTTCCTACCCCTGGCAAACCCGTTATTTCAGCGTCACCATTCGGTTTTTCATCTCTCTGATATTCTCCTTCCAATGTGAGGTTGGTATTTTGACTAATTCGCCAATTAAAAGTCGGTGCTACAAAATATCGTTCTTGGGTTACATAATCAACAAAGCTATCCGCATTTAAATATGAAGCATTCAATCGGTACAATAAAGTCTTTTCTGTGTTTAAAGGTCCAGAAAAGTCAACTGAGGGTTGGTAAGAGCCAAAACTACCTGCACGTATTTGAGCAAAGTAATAAGGTTCATTCAAAGGTTGTTTTGTAACGCGGTTGACAATACCACCAGGAAAGCTCTGACCGTAAAGTACGGAAGCAGGTCCTCTGAGTACTTCAATTCGCTCTGTGTTAGAGATATCAACAGGATAATTTGAAATTATTTCCCTTAGACCGTTGCGAAAGTTATTAGTAAATAGCGTTGCAAATCCTCGGATTGTATAAGTATCAAACAGCCGAGATGAAAAGCGGTCAGTTCCAATACCAATGACTCGCAATGTTTCTGCTATGCCTCCACCACCCAAATCGTCTATAACTGCCCTTGGAATAACTTGAACCGAGGCGGGAATATCCCGTAATGGAGTATCAGTTTTGGTTGCTGAACTCGTGTTAGGAACTCGGTAACTTCCTTCAGGTGGGGCTGTCACTTCTAACTCTATCGGTGGTTGCTTGCGATCGTTAGCAGGTGGTTTTTGCTCTGGGGTCGGTGCAGGTTGCTGCGCTGTGGAAGTAGTACTTGTGACTCCAAACACCAAACCCTCTGTCTGACTATCAAACAACTCCACCACTGGTGCTGCTGTTTCCCCGGTTACTGTCACGCGCAAGGTGTTAGTATCTACATTTGCTACTGTTACTTCTGCAATTCCCGCCACTGGCTTTTCTTTTTGGAATCTCTCTCCACTTGCTAGTTGCAACTTGGCATTAGAAATATCTGCAATATAGGAATTGCCCTCTATTTTCGATGAAACTGACAACTCAACAGAGTTAGCTGTAACTAAAATTAACTCTATCCCTTTATCTGTGATGTTCACCTGAACATCGGTGACTGACACCACGTCTGTAGTTGCTTGACTAAGTTGGGAAACTTGATTTTTATCTCTGGGTGTCCTCAGCAAATACAAAGCACTGGTTTTGGCAGATTGCAATTCAGTTAATGAGCGAATATCTCTGTTGACTTCACTTGAAAGTGCCAAGGGTTTTTCAGATAACGGTTGTTCAGAATAAGCTGGATTAGCTATAGTAACTGAGAGAACTGGTATTAACCAGCAAATAGCAGCACAAGGCAGCTTAATTAACATTTGTTTAAGACTCCACCTCAACACACCACACTAAAACCTGTTCAAAGGGTATTGGGAAATACTTTGAAATTGGGCAAGGATTGAAGCACGTTCCACCTTTTTCAATTTCGTTACCTAATCCCTAATTTCCAGTACTTTTTAGTAACAAAGTTGGTAAAAACCTGCGTTAATACCAACCATGTAATTTTAGAAGAATACAATTTTCACAAGGGTCGCGTCTTATTCGAGCCGGACTTTTTTTATTCCAAACGGACTTTTTATCTGTGACAGGACTTGGGACTGATGCCAAACTTCTTACGAAAGGCATTGCTAAATGAGGGTAAGCTAGCATAACCTACCTTCTGTGCAACTTCTGTGATATTCATGTTGCCTTGAATGAGTAGATTGTGTGCAAGTTCCATACGATAATTGTGTAGATAACCAAATACCGTAGTTCCAAAAACAGAACGGAAGCCTTGTTTGAGTTTGCGATCGTTTAATCCCACTTGCCGTGCTAATTGTAGCAGAGAGGGTGGATTATCGTGATTTTTTAATAAAATTTCCTTAGCATGATAAACGCAGTCAATCTCTGATGGTCTGAGTGCATGAACCTCTAAAAAACCTTGATAAATTTGTATTTCTTGTTCTATAACTAATGCTGATAATTCCCAAACCTTGCTTTCAAGATACACTCGCTTAGTCACACCTTGGTAGGGACATTGAAGAATTTGCTGTAGTGCTAAGAGCATTCCTGGAGTTTGAGTTCTATAGCGTTCATATGTTAATTGATCGGAGCGTCCGATCAAATGTTGTAATTCTTTTGGAAGTTCTCCAGATGTATCTCCTGCAAAAGAGCGAAACATCTCTGGTTTTATATGAATAGCTACTGCTACTTCTCGCATTAACCCCTCTTCTAAACTAGCACACTCACAAGCCATACCACTGCCGCTCAAGAAGTATTCTCCAGTTTGATATGGAACATTTTTATATGGAGAATCTATCAGAATATAGAATCGAAATTCTAACAAATGCTCTCGCTCAGGACATTCTACAATCAATGATTTTTGTTGCTGATAATTGTAGATGTCTAATAATATGCAATCTCGTAACTTAATATGTCGGTGATATCCCTCTGCAAATAATGTTGGATATTTAAAGGTAATGTCAAACTCATTTAATTCACTATTCTGCTGTATCGGCTCTACTTCATAACATAGTTTCCAATAATCAGCTAGCGAAAGGATTAGTGTCATCGCAACAATAACTTATGAGGACAAGTTTACGGAGTTGTTGTTAAAAGTGTATCTTTAGTAAAGAGCGCATATAAATAGAAAGGCATAAATAAATATACATTTTATCATTGCGAGGCACGAAGCAATCTCAAGTCCTGCGGTTGCTACCCATCGGGAACGCTTCTCTTCGAGATGCTCCGCAAACGCGAACGTCGTTCTTCCTTGCAATGACGTTATATGTTTAATTTTGTACACGTACTTAGCTAAAAGTTATCATTTGGGCGAAAGTTATTACTGTAACTTCTTATACAATTTTCTAGCTTTTACCAAATTAGTTGGAATTGTAAAGTAGAGAATCTAATTTAGTTGTACATTCTACGACAATCGGTTTGTAAAGCACCAAAGGGCGATCGTATCTTCCTAGGAAACTGCAAGTCGCGCCATAATTGATTTAGTAACCACGATTTTGGTCTACAAATTTGAACAATTAAGCCGAACAGAGGTAGAACAAATGTTAGGAATCACAATCAAGGAAACGAGAATTTACCGTGAAATCAAGCAAGAAGGGGAAAAATCGCTGATTCTTCGTCTACTGACTCGACGGGTAGGAGAATTACCTACTGATGTGCTAGGGCGTATTGAAACTTTATCGCTAGAACAATTAGAAAATCTTGGTGAAGCATTGTTAGATTTTCAGGGAATGGCTGATTTAGATACATGGTTTAGTCAACAAAACCTCTAGTAATGGTGTAAAAGTTTGAACAATTAAGCTGAGGTATTAATCACGGTAGACGAATAAAAACGCCAAGGTGAAAAGAAAATCTCCTCCCTTTAGGATAGATATAGAATTCCGGTGGAAATTTTACAGGAGTTGTTCCTGGTAGTCCATTTACAGCACAGTTAACGGTAAAGTGGGAATTTTAATGAGGATAGCTATTATGGACAGACAGATAGAACTTATCTTTAACTCGCCAGCAGCAGCCGTTAATGCTTACAATATCTTCAAAATCGGGAAATTTGCACCCTTTCATCAAGATCCGGGTTTTCGCCTGTCATTAATAAGCTTAAATGCTCATTGTCTTTCATTTAACTGCAAAATAAACGATCTGAATTTTATTCTTGGCAAGTTGACTTCAGATAAACTTGGAGATGTCTCGGTAATCAGCGACTTAATTCAAGTACAGATTGCTGTTATTGACCCAGACAACTCAATCCAATCGTGAGTGATTTCTTCAGATCTCAGATTATGCCAAGATATGATATCGTTCAGTTCATCAAGGCGATCGCCCCGGCCTCTCGAAGCAAAAACAAGCCTAGATACCTGAATTATATGTAATTATATAACTTGACAATCATTTTTCAAACAAAATTTTGTCGTTTTATACTATAATATTTTCTCTTTTTAAAGAGCTTTATCAACTCCTACATATTCATCTCGTTTTAATTAATGGTAAAAACGAAAGGTTCTTTTTGTCTCACACTTGTAGACTGTATAATACATTTTCCGTAATCTTCTAGGGGGAAAGGAGTATTTCTCAATGCGGCTTTACTGAACATTTATGTGTATTATTATTTACTTATTTTTGGAAATCCTTATGTAACTTTTTTTACTACACTTTGAAGTACGGAATGTGGGATCAATGAATCGAGAAGACTTTGACAGCTACATTACACGAATTAGCCCTAAGGTGCAGTAGTTGAGCAACTTCTGTCAAGCTTTATTAATTCCGAGTGAGTAGTCTAGAGAATATGGCTCTTGAGGATACTTCATTGACTGCATCTTCTGTTGACATCTATCTAGCTAGATTCCGCAAGGCGCTTGAGTACATCGATACTCATCTGGACAACGACCTTAGTGTCGATCGGATCGGCAGCGTTGCTGCATTCTCGAAGTATCACTTTCACAGGCAGTTCTCTAAGCTTTTGAAAGTTAGCCTGTACAGATACGTTCAGCTCAATCGCTTAAAGCGTGCTTCTTATCAACTTGCCTTTCGTCACAAAAAGCAGATCATCGATATTGCGCTGGCGAGTGGCTACGAAAATCATGAATCGTTTTCTCGCGCATTCAAAAAGAGCATAGGGCAGACCCCTTCTGAGTTCAGAAAGCAGCCACAGTGGGGTCTTTGGCACTTGACTTACCAACCATTAAGTGACATAAGGATCAAGTATATGAAACTAGAAAACCAGCCCGCGCAAGTCAAGCTAATTTCCTTTAAAAACACCAAAGTTGCAGTCCTTGAGCACCGTGGCGACCCAAATCTCATAGGGAACTCCGTGTGCAAATTTATCGAATGGCGAAAGCAGAACTGTCTGCCGCCTACAGTCAGTGACACTTTCAACATCCTATATGATAATCCGTCCGAAACCGCACCCGACGACTATCGCCTTGATATATGTGCATCAACGGAGCGTGATGTGGTTGACAACCCATTTGGGGTTGTAGAAAAAATCATTCCTGGTGGCAGATGTGCTGTATTGCGGCACATAGGTTCCGACAGCAATATCAGTCAGAGCATAACTTATCTGTACTCTATATGGCTCCCGCTGAGCGGAGAAGAACCGCGAGACTTTCCACTGTATCTCCAGAGAGTCAGTTTTTTTCCTGATGTGCCTGAGTATGAGGCTATCACCGATATATTTCTACCCCTCAAGTAGCAGTAGTATTTGCATTCGTTACCGACAAGTGGAGAGCGGTTAACGAAAGAGCCAAAACGTGTAATCAGACTCTCAAACTCTTCTGGCTTCATTCATGTCCCCCACGCGATCGCCTTTTTTGGGAGCGACCGAGCCAGTAGCTTGCGTGGCATTGGCTCCCCAAACCCTTATCAATTAAGCCTTTTAGTAAGTTAATCAAAAATTTTCTTACTTTTATTTCTTACTTTCAATCAATATCATCAATAACTAGCTGATAAATTTTCATGCTTCATTGATGAAAATCTATAAAAGACTAGAACAGGTAGAACAAAGGGCACAACAGGAAGCCGAAAAAGCAGCACGTTTGGCAGCAAAATTACGGGAGTTAAATATTGACCCAGATACAATTTAGACTAGTGCGATAATGAAAGTCCTAGTGTTTCTTTGCAGCGATCGCTGGAACTTTTTGCTGTTTAGCAGCCATCAACTTTCTGTGTAAAGCAAAAGCCACACTCACAGCCAGTAAAGTTCCACCAACTCCTTGAGATTCTCTAACAGACTTTGGACTACTAAATCCATACTTTGCTAGTATTTGTTGCCCAGTTGATGAAAGGATGTAATTCGCTAGTTGTGAACCTTCAGGAGTTGCACCTTTGAGTACTGTCAAACCGTAGTCAGCTTGGACTTTTAAGCTATTTGGCAATTCTACTATCTGTAGACTTGGTGAAATTTCTTGAGCAGACAAAGCACTGGTATAATAAACCAAATAAATGTCTGCTCTGTTGATATCTTGCAGATAGTAGACTATGCTGCCCCCCGGACTATTCCTCTGTTGTGGCAACGTCCCTGATAATCTTATGGCTTTAGCGTCCAGCAATGCAAAGCTACCCGGACGAACATCTTCAGCTTGGCGAAATATCTGGATTCCGTAATCTCCTAAGGGATCGCTGACAGGTTGGGCAATACCTAATTTAATATCGGGGTTGAGAAAGGTATCTAGCAGATTCTCTGTTGTGAGTGAAACCTCTGGTATGGCGATCGCGTAGAGAGGATTGCGGGTAAAGGTTTTGACTTCCCCACTTAAGTTATTTTGATTGAGTGTAATAGCGTTACCTAAATCAGCACTTGCAAAAACATCTGCCTTTTCCCCTGCCAATAACCTATCTTTTAGTGAACCAGAGGAAGCAAATTCTGTTCTGACAGGAATCCCAAATTCCTGAGTAAAGGCATCAGCTACTTCTGAAAGCGCACCCCTCAAACTACCAGCAGCATATAGAGTCACCTCAGTCGGGTTAGCTAGTGTAGCTGCTAAAGTCTGTTTAATCTGGGTCATATTGACAACGAATATAGTCAGCGAAGCAGCAAGCAAATACTTTTTCATGATTTTTTAATCGACTACAAGTAAGGACAACAATTACTTTTTGAATTTTTTATACAATTATTTTGAGATCGATACTGATTTCTTTTTTAGGAACTAACGCTTAAACTGCCATTACGCCAAGCGTTTAAATGCTATTTTTTATTCATTAGCGGTTATTAGGTATTTTTTAAGACATCTTTTAGATTGGAGTTTCAGATAGTCTACCAACTAAGTAGGAAAAAATCAATTCAACTACGTAATCAAACGCTGACTTTATCAAAACTGTCAGTAAACATTCCGTGCTTTACGCACGAGCAGGACTTGTTGAGTGGGGGGATGTTTCCGAATCCTGATTGACGCTGTGCCCAACACTATTTATCAGCAACACTTCAGCAATCCATTTTTTCAAGATAGTCTAAAAGAAAATCAGATAAATTTGCTAATTGTAAATGACATAACACATGAGGTCGATCGATGGATACCAAATCCAGAAAGCTAACCAATCTCACTGCAGTAGATTCTCAAAATCAAGTTGAGCCAATTTCACAAGAAATATACCGTCAGATCATCACGGATATCTTTTCCATTCATGCCAACACACCAGATGTCAACCCACACATTCAAACCATAACTGTATTTGATTTCCGACATGACCACTATCAACTATTGCAAATCGGGTGGACAGACTCTCACAAGCGCATTTTCAACCCAATTGTTCATCTCGATATTATTGAAGGTAAAGTCTGGATTCAAGAAAATCGAACAGATATCGATATCGGTGAAGAACTTTCCTCAAGAGGCATTCCGAAATCCGACATTGTTTTAGGACTGCACCCGCCTGAGGGTGCGACCTTATAACTTAGAGTATTCAATCACTTAGTCCACTTTCTGGAAAAACAGTCATATTTTCGCTGGTGTAGATTTATTTCGTCTGGTACATCTGTTGATGTTGATTACCTTATTAAAGTAGTATGAAAAAATCATGGATTTCTGAACGTCGTACTATTCAACTACCCGGATTGACTGTCGATCGTCATCTCTCAGCACCAAATGAGCTTGAATTTCCTGGATGCGATCGCCATCTGCTTTGTCTTCTGTTAAGCGATGGTAATCAACAAAAAATAACTCGCATCGGCTCCCAAGAATCTGGAAAATCTCAAGTCAAAGGAAGTTTTTGGATTTGTCCTGCTCGGGTGTCAGGGCTTTGGGCATGGAATAGTACGGATCGCTCACTGATGTTTGCGATTGACCCACTCAAACTGAATCAAACGGCTTTTGAAGTGGGTGGACTAAACACGAATCAGGTTGAGTTGCTAAGTACAGTCAATGCGAATGATTCGCAGATTGCAGCGCTCGCCCACTTGTTTCAGGCAGAACTGGAAACCTCTGGTATGGGTGGGCAACTTTATGCCGAATCTCTCATGCAAGTGTTTATCGTTCATCTGCTTCGACAATACTGTGCATTTAAGCCGAAGATGCAACCCAATTGCGATGAGTTAACCGCTCGTCGGCTTCAGCAAGTATTGGACTATATTCACAGCTATTTGGAGCGACCACTTCAGTTAGCTGAACTGTCAGAGGTTGCGGGCATCAGCCAGTATTACTTTTGCCGATTATTTAAGCAGTCAATGGGTATTGCGCCGTACCAGTATGTGCTTCAGCAAAGGATGGAAAGAGCTAAAGACTTATTGAGACAAGGGAAATACACGCTGGCAGAAATCGCTTTACTGGTTGGCTGTACCGATCAAAGTCGTTTCGCAAAGCACTTTAAGAAATATGTCGGAGTCACGCCGAGGGTGTTTTTAAGCAAAAAGTCGTTGCAATAAATCAACAGATGCAGTTGTGTCGTGTCATAAACCACAATGGCAATGGCAAGAATGACCTAAATTAGCTTCAAGGCAGTGCAAGAAACGTCTATCTGTCCTCCAGTGACGTAGTGTATGCTTCCTCTGGAAGTTTAATCTCAGTAATCCATACCAGATGAAGTTATGACCTACGAAATGCTTTCGGCAGATAACGCTTGTGCTTTGTTAGTCGATCATCAAGCCGGTTTGATGTTGTTTACTGGAGACATCGATCCGGTGCATTTGAGAAACAATTCCGTTGCACTGGCAAAGGTTTTGAAACTACACAACATTCCGGTTGTTTTGACAGCGGCAGCAATGGGTCCCATGGGTCCACTCGGTCCAATCATTCCAGAAATTCAAGAACTCTTTCCTGATGTTGAGCCAATCTATCGCACAAAGATTAACTCATGGCACGACGAACGGATTCGGAATGAGATCGAAGCTACAGGTCGCAAGAAAGTTATTGCTGCCGGAATTACGGCTGATTTTTGCATCGGTATTCCTGCCAAAACAATGGCAGATGCGGGTTACGATGTGCGTTTAGTAATGGATGCGTCGGGCAACTATTCTGAAATGGTTTTGCACGCTTCAATTGCCAACTTAACACAAGCTGGGGTTAAGGTCTCCAATTGGCTCAGCGTCGCCTGCGAACTGCAACAGGATTGGGCGATCGAACACACCGCAAAAGGTTTGCTTGAAATTTACCAGCAGCACCTACCACAGTGGGGTATGTTGGAAACCACCCAAAATACTTGGAAAAACCTGCCAAATCACTAATATCAAGTCCAGGTGAATACTCATCGTTAAGATTGATGTCCAGATGCGGGGACACGGAGAGATTTTTATTCCATCTTCCGCGCCCTCAACTGGCATAATCTGTTTTTAGTGGAGCAATTTCTCAAAACAAAGCCGAATTCAAAAATGGAATTTTAACATTGATACTACCTAAGGTAGATGAAGTAAAATATAAAGTAGTCAAAATCAACTCAGCAGAGGAGAAAAAGTTACCAACTTCAGCCTCTGGTCAGACAATACCCTATTTTCGCTTATACAGCAGTAAAACTACACCAACAGCTACTAAAGTTCCTGATATTAAATCCGATTCGGGAACTGCTAAGATTTTACCCGAACCGCTAATTGTGTTGGTAAAAGTACCAAAATCAGCGACGCGACGACCAGTTGTGACTAAAAAGTAATTTCGTTGAGCGGTCAGTTCGCGGCTGAACGCAGGACTGCTGTCATTAGGAGTCGTATCTGCTACGAGGACGTTGGTTAATTGCTGAGTAGGATTGAAACTGTCCCGATATAAAACTAAAAAATTATCCCAAGCTCCATCCGTAGATGACGTAGCTCCGAGTACAGTACTGCCAAATGTATACAAACCCGATTCTTCAACCAAAAACTGAAAAACGCTATAGGGTACGAGCATACCCATTGTTCCGTCCCTTTCGCCACTGATTAGATCGGGAGGATTACCTGGTGCAGTACGCCGCCAAGTCGGTTGATTTGTGGTATCACCTTGATAGGTAAAGATGGCAGCTTTAGCAGGAGTAACAGTACATAACGCAGCGAATCCTAACCCTAGAGCAATAATCAGTTGCTTTGTAACAAATATTGCTTTCAACATTTACTTGTTTTGTTTAGCTTTACGTTTAAACTTTAGATTCTCAGTAATTTTACTGCTAAGCATATGATACCAACTAATTTGGAAAAATTAATTGTAGGCGATCGCGAACTCGTTGCGAGCGCGTTATCTATCTCAAAACTGATAAAATCTTTAATGTATGAGTTAGATGATGTCCATGTCAGAGATTAGAGATTACGGGGTAACTGTTGAAGAGTATTTAGATGGATTGGCAGCAGGGATTGATATTTTGGAATTGAAGAGTTTAGAAGCAAGCGGAATTCCTACCCATCTAGCTTTAGAATTAATGGCGACTATGCCCAAGGTGGCTAACGGTACAGCGACTCTCGAAGAAATTATTAGAGGTATGTTGATTATGTCGCCATCGGGCAGAAAACAACTCGAAGAAAAAATGAAATAGCGGTGTAAGCTAAACATAGCTTTGGTCAGAAAGCTTAGCTCCTAAGAAACACATCCCATGGCAGCTTTATTTGGTAGGGGCGTAACGATTTAAAGAACGCGCTTAATTTTTCATGGTAATTATTACGCTTGATTATCAAGAAACAGCGTGTTATATGAGTGTTTTTATCATGCATGAAGTGATTGGGAGTTAAACCGTCGCCTTAGTCATGCGTTGATTTTTAAGTAACGCTTCTATTACTGGGGTAATGAAAGCATCTTACACAGCGCACTGTTCCTCATTGATTGTAGGTTGAGCAACGCGCATCAAACCCGCGCATCGTGGTTCTTGCGTACTTAGCGTGCTAAATCAATATCATAAGTTCCCGATTTTAGCGGCTTGGGTGTCCGGCTTCCCATCTGAATTTCTGCTTCTTCCTTCAGCAGCAGTGCTAACAGTTCCAGCACTTTGCTTTCCAAGTACGTGCGCTTAATCATAGCCTGGTAGGCACATGGCATTCAAAAAAATGAGCGATCGCTCTAAATGTCAGCAAGCGCTCGCCAGCGCAACAAGCTTCGTCTTCTAGTCAAAGCAAGTTACGCAACACATTACGTCTCTATAGACAGCAATCTGAATCCCAATCAACTACACCTTGAAGCAGTGCAAGCAACCCCTTTCTCTAATCGCCTGTTGTAGGACTTCACAACAGCTTTTCGTGAGTTCGTAAGTTCGTGTGAAAAAAGAATCATTTTCTGCTGTGGGCTTGCTCATATGTGTCTTAGCCGTGAATTCGGTGTTGCAGAGAGTGCGGGATGATTTCAGGCTGGTGGCACTAAGCCATTCTTCAGGTAGTGCAGTAACAATTTAGGGGTAAAGCTAAGACCAAAATGCGATCGGCATTTTAGTAAAAATATCTGCGCCCAACTTTATACCAAAATAACTGGTAATTTTTTATTTGATGTATAATATATTACAATTTTTTTTTGAAATAGTGATAAGGTTTACTATGAATTACAAAGCATAATAGCTATTAAAGTAGCAAATATGTCTTTAAAATTGCCGTTTTTTTAAATATATATACAACTGCATATATGGGGTGGAGTTTGTATTGAGTATGGTTAATACTAGAGTGTGGGGATAATAAGGATGAAGAAGTTAGAAGTTCTGACGGAAACTTTGTTACTTACCGTTTCATCGTTGGTAGTTACTCAACCTGCTGTTGCAGAAATGGCGAATATTGAGACAAGTGCAATTGTTGCTAAACAAGATAATCAGACACAGTTCGGAAAAATTGAGAGTCTTTTCGACTTTAAACAGCCAGCATCAAGTGCAAAATTTCTCGTGCAAACGCCAACAGAAGTGACTACACCTTCCCTTGCAAGTCAAGTATTAGTTACAGAAGTTAAGATAAACAAAACAAGTATTGGTGTAGATATTGTCTTGGTAACGGCAAATAGTGAGAAGTTACAAGTAAAAGCGAAAACACAGGGCAATTCATTCATTGCAAATATCGAGAATGCCAGATTGCAACTTGTGAGTGGGGACAGTTTCCAACAAACGAAGCCAGCAGCAGGAATTTCCTCTGTGACAGTAGCAAATGTAGGTAGTAATGGTATTCAAGTGACGGTAGTGGGGATCGAGAGTGTACCTGTAGTGGAGTTGTTTGATAGTAATGCTGAAGGTTTAGTCTTTGCAGTGAATGCTGCCTCATCCACTGCACAGCAACCTACATCTACACCGCTGCCAGGAGAAACTACACCAGAGTCAAAACCAAAGCCACCGTTATCAGAGCAAGAACCGATAGAACTACAAGTAATTGGTTCCCAAGATACGTATCGGGTTCCAGATACAAGTGTAGGCAGCCGTACAAATACGCGAATACGGGACATTCCACAGTCTATTCAGGTGATTCCCAGGCAGGTGATTGAAGACCAGAGAGTGGAGTATATTGGAGACGCATTAAGAAATGCTGGTGTAGGGCAAAGTCGGTTTGCATCTCGCTTGGTAGATGAGTTTGTCATTCGCGGCTTCATAGCTAACAATATTTTGATTAATGGTCTGAGGTTTCGACTAGTTGGTTCACCTGTATCTCTCAATACTTCTAATGTTGACCGGATTGAGGTACTCAGGGGACCGAGTTCGGTACTCTACGGTACAGGAATTATTGGCGGTACGATCAATTTGGTAACTAAGCAGCCACTGAGAGATCCCTACTATAACGTGCAGACTTCCTTCGCTAGTTACAACTCTTACAAACCTTCGTTTGACTTTTCAGGTCCACTGACAGGAGATAAAAAGCTTCTGTATCGGTTAACTGGTGATTACTTGAATGCGAATAACTTTGTTGATTTCTTCGCTCAAGAACGTTCTCAGGTTGGGGTAACCCTAAGTTGGCAGATTGGAGAAAACACAAAGCTGACCTTGGATGGAGATGGGCAAATTTTTCGGCGCAATTTTATAGATCGTGGACTACCAGTAGAAGGAACTGTAAAACGCAATCCTAATGGGCAACTGCCACGCAATCGGTATTTGGGCGATTATACAGTAGAAGACGCGCAAGATTTACATCAGAGTCGCGCCAGTTACAAATTTGAGCATCGTTTTAATGAAGATTGGTTGTTGGAAAATGCCTTCTCGGTTGTATTTACAGAGACACTTACGCCAAGAGGTGCCCAAGTAATTCCTGTTGGTCTTAATCCAGATAAACGCACCCTCAGACGCAATCTATCTGTCTTCCCTGTACCAGAAGTACGCAATTACTACAACTCAAATACTCAAGTTACAGGTAAATTTGATACAGGTAGTATTAAACATCAACTTTTAGTCGGGTTTGATTTTGCCAGAGATTATCAAATACGTACAACTCAAACTACTTACTCTTTCTCTCCAATTAATATTTATAATCCAGTTTATGGACAATCGAGTATCATCTCTTTAATTAGTAGAACAGATAGCGGATTTAAGATAGATGACTGGGGTTTTTACCTTCAAGATCGGATGACGCTATTGCCTAACCTCAAACTTGTTTTGGGTGGACGCTTTGACTGGATAAATGATAGGAGAGTTAACCGAGTCGCTAATACTGTAACAAGGCAAAATGACGATGCTTTTAGCCCTCGTGTAGGAATAGTTTATGAACCAGCCAAAAACTTTTCACTCTACGCTAGCTACACTCGGTCTTTTCAACCAGCAACAGGCACCTCTCGTAATGGCGATCCTTTTAAACCAATGCGCGGAACTCAATATGAGGTGGGTGTTAAAGCCGATTTCCTAGATAACCAACTTTCAACTACTCTCTCTTTGTACGATCTTACTCAGACTAATGTCTTAACAACTGACCCTGACCCGCGCAACATCGGCTTTTCTGTCCAAACAGGGGAACAAAACAGTAAGGGGGTAGAGTTTTTCGTAAGCGGAGAAATTTTACCAGGTTGGAATGTGATTGCTTCTTATGCTTATACGGATGCTAAGATTACAAAAGACAATCGCTACCGCGTTGGTAACATACTTGCTTTGGCACCAGAACATCAAGCTAGTCTTTGGACGACTTACATTATACCTAATGGAAAGTTGAAAGGACTGGGCTTTGGTTTGGGATTGTTTTATGTAGGCGATCGCCAGGGTGATTTGTTCAACTATTTTGAGTTACCCAGTTATGTACGCACTGACGCGGCTCTATTTTACCGTCGAGACAGACTCAACGTGGCACTGAACTTCCAAAATTTGTTGAACAAAAAGTATTTTGAAACCGCTTTCAACGACCTACAAGTTTTTTATGGTTCCCCATTGACAGCTACTTTAACACTAGGGTGGCAATTTTAATTCTTTGTCCATTCAATATATGGAGCAGCAGTATTGACTATGGTGCTGAATTGGAATGCTTTACAAACAGCGGTGATTCATGAAACTCCTTACCGATGGATATTGTTTAAAGATATCATCGCTGCTGATGCCTCTTGCGAGTTGATGGAAAACTATCCCCCAAACGAATGGTTTAATGAATTGGGGGACGGCGATCTTAGTCTGGCTACACCTTTATTTACCACACCAGAAATTATTCCCCAGCTATGTCAGATTAACGAGAGGTGGCAAAAAAGTGTTGATGAAGGTAGGATTACTTCCAATATTCAAAACTTTAGTGAGATTTGGCAGAGGTTTTTTGCGGAACTATGGTCCCCTACTTATCGAGAAGTCTTGGGACAGCTTTCGGGGTTTAAGTTAGAAAACTATCTCATGACTATAGGCTTTCGTCGATTTCACTCCGGACACGCTAAGTTTTGGATTCCTCATACTGATGGTCCATATAGAGTTCTGACTCATTTATTCTACTTTAATGAAGAATGGTTTAGTGATTGGGGAGGCTGCTTGCAAATTCTTAGAGAAAAAGAGCGAATGAGTGCTGTTTACGACATTCCTCCTCTGATTGGTTCTTCGGTAGCTTTGGTAGAAACTGGCTCGTCTTGGCACGTAATTACCCCAATTTCACCTCTAGCGCCGCAGCACAGACTAACGATGCAAACTGTGTTTTGGATTCCATGAACAAGGCTGAAACTTTGCGATTGAAATTGGTAGGACTGCTAGCACTTGCGATCCTAAGTAGTTGCACTCGAGAGATTCACAAGCTAACTGATAGCAGTTGGAATCGCTCTGCGATCGCATCATCACAAGTCGCAGTTACAATGAGTGAGACTGAAATTCCCCTTCACCCCCAAAGAATTGTAGCAATACATTGGTATGCTGCAGAAGTTGCTACAGCATTGGGAGTCAAACTCATAGGGCTACCGCGAGGGAGTCTAATTTTATTTGACCCCCAGAGGAAGCTGGGTAACATTCCCGACGTTGGCTGGCCTGTTAATATAGAGAAAGTTTTGGCTCTCAAGCCTGATTTAATCTTGGGTAGCTTGGGTTGGTATAAAGATACCCAACATTTATGGTCAAAAATTGCACCTACTTTTTTAGATAGCTTGTCAGACCGGGGAAAATGGAAGCAATCATTTACACAATTAGCCCAAGTACTGGGAAAAACTCAAGAAGCTGAAGAAGTAATAGCACGGTACAACGCACGGATAAATGAATTTAAAGAAAAAATGGGTTCACGCCTGAAAACGACAAAAGTATCTGTAGTGCAGATTACTCCAGGCACAATTTCCTTATTAGGAAAAAAAGATTTTTCTGGTGTAATTATAGAGGATGTTGGTTTAGAGCGTCCTAAAAGTCAGAATCTAGATGAAAAAGCTGCTCTCAAATTGGGAGTAAAGCCACAAATGTACCCGCTCTCAGCAGAATTACTCCCTCAGATGGATGCAGATTTTTTGTTTGTTACCACCTCTCTCTCTAAAGGGAAAACCGAGTCTGACCGATTATTAAAGCAACTGACGACAGTGCCTTTATGGTCAAAACTAAAAGCTGTGCAAAACTCAAAAGTTCATGTGGTTGGGGAATATTGGCACGCAGGTAGCTATCTAGCTGCCGATCGTGTGCTTGATGATTTGTTCCGGTATTTATTGCTGGAATAGTAACAGAAAAATTGCTACTAATTACAGGTAGGTTTAGTCTCCGGTCTGGTGAATGCTGATATTTATAAAGTGCGGAACAGCAAGGCAGAAGTCCGCTCGCTACATACACCTGATGAAGTAATTTTAGAAGATTTTCGTCAAGCTTGACATGAAGCTCGCACAGGACAAATGATTTTCTAGAAAATAAGTGAAGATTAAGATTCTGATGCCCAAAATATCATGTGTAAACTTAGGCGATCTTGGGTTGCATTTAAGGAAATAGGAGAAACCATGTGCCAAGAGCGATCGCAACGTACAATGGCAACTGAGTATTGTGGCAGAGGTATCACTTCCTTTACCACTGATTTGGTTTGATTGTCATTAAGAACTTGAAAACATCCGCCCCATTCTGGATTCCATTCTTCATTAAAGTAGAGAATATGGGTAACGTTTTTTAGTTGGTGATCTGTATGGGGACGATTCCAAAAGCCTGGGCGATCGCGAAAAAAGCGAATCTCTAAGGAATGATTCTTAAGGTTTACGCCACTTAACTGCTCTATAGCACTACGATAATCAGGGGTAAGTAATTCTTCTAACAGTTTTTGCCAAACTTCACTTAAGTCTGCTGTATGCTGAAAGCCTTTGCCATCCTTCTCGTAGAAAACATAACGCCTGAAGAACTGGTAATCTTTATAGGTATATTCAGCGTAATATTCTTCTAGCAGTGAGGGATGGCTCTTACCACTATATTCCTGAAAGTGTTTGGTAGGAAAAGTTTTTATGAGTTCAGTCTGTGTTTGCTTGTCCAATAAGTTTTCAAATACAACCCATTTGTATGGAATTTCTTGCATAGTTCCATTTTGAATTGCACTCAAGTTTAGCATTATGCACCCCTTTTATTAACTAAATATTTAAACAAATCGTCAATCACTTGATTGGCTGCTATTGGACCCGATCCAACCCAGTAAAAACCGACCTTATGTATTCTGTGAAGCTGGACGATTTTTAACTTAGACCACAGTGGAGATGTCTTCAGTTCTTGAAGTGATGGGTTTAAATCTTTTTGCGTAAAGATAAATAGGGCATCTCCACCAATTTCACCCACTTGTTCCCAAGATAAGGGAAAAACAATAGCGGCTCCTCCTAAACGAATGCTTGTTTGAGCATTGAGTGACTGATTTGGCGGACGTGCGATACCAGCATCTTTAAGGATGACTCCCGAAAAACTAGCTTCTTGTGGCAGGAAAAGCCGATCGCCACGCAATTCGATAACTGATACCACTGTAGTTTGGAGGTGTTGACCCATAGAAGCTCTGAACTGAACTAAACGTGCATAGTAATTAGTCATCAGCTGTTGAGCTTTCTCCGTTTTGTCCAGGGCACGGGCAGTAACGTTTAGGAACTCTTTCCACGGTGCAATAGGGTTGAAAGTAGCTAAAACTGTAGGTGCAATGTGTGACAACAATGGGTATATGTTTTGATGGGAGCTAAAGCCCAGGATTAAATCTGGCTTGAGGCGCAAAAGCTTTTCCAGATTGGGAGATTCAAAACTCACATCCTCAATATTTTCCAGCTTGCCTACCAATTGCTGCAACTGTAAAACAGCGGACTTTGGGGCGGCGATAGGCTTTATCCCCAGAGCAAAAGCAGCTTCTAATAAATTTGGGTGCAAAACAATGACTCGTTGGGGATGTTCCGGAACTTGAGTTTCACCCATCAAATGTTTAACCACGCGAACGCTCGTTATATTTGGAATGGGAGTAGAAGTAAAGTGCAAGTGATGTGTTCTCAATTGATGTATGTGGGAACTACAGGCAGCAACCGATAGAAAAACTAAAAATCCAACTATGACTACTCGCAGACCATCAATCACGACTTAAAACTCCCAGCTTACGCTCAACTGTGCTTCAAACGGGATACCTGGATAAACTTGGTTTCGAGCGCGAGCAGCATCATAATAAAGGATGTTAAACAAATTCTGGAAGTTAAGTTGCACGCGCAGGTTATTTCGGCGGTAGTAAAGAGCTGCGTCAGTACGGACGTAAGACGGTAATGTAAAAGTGTTTGCCAAATCTGCAAAGCGATCGCCTACATAATATACACCCAAACCACCACCAAATCCTTTCCAAACTCCTCTGGGAATAATATATGTTGTCCACAAAGAAGCAGAATGTTCGGGAGTGCTATCAAAAAAGTTACCGACCCTAAAAGTGTTGTCTCTGGTAACGCGAGCATCGAGGTAGGTATAAGAAGCAATGATATTCCATCCTGGTGCGAGTTCTCCTGTTGTAATCAGTTCAACGCCGCGACTCCTCTGCTCCCCGGTTTGGACGTTGAAGTTACGATTGTTGGGGTTGGGGTCTGCTGTTGTGATGTTAGTCCTACTCAAGTCAAACAAAGCCAGTGTAGTAGATAGCTTATTATCAAACCAGTCAGTTTTCACCCCAATTTCATACTGAATGCCACGGCTAGGCTTAAAAGCATTGCCCTGTGCATCGTTTCCTGTTACCTGCGTAAAAGAGCGGCTATAGCTGGCATAAAGCGAAACATTCGTGTTAGGTTGAAAAACTATACCTACTTGGGGACTGAATGCCGAATCTGATTGACTTGTTTGTACTCCACTAACACGGTTGAGAGAATTATTGGTTAACCAATCGAAGCGTCCTCCCAAAAGGAACTTGATGTTATCAGTCAATGAGATTTGATCCTGAACATAAAGCCCTTGGAGATTATTGCTATTCAAAGTATCGCTTCGTAATGTACGCGAACCTAAAGGCGAATTATATATGGGATTGAACACATTAATTGGATTTCGTGCGTAAGAATCAACTTGAATGTTTGTATCATCCCAGGAAAAATCAAAACCGAACAACAGTTTATGTACGACACTGCCAGTATTAAATTGACCGACAACATTAGTATCTAGATAGTAAACGTTCTGAAGAAGAGCGAGAAAAGCAGTAGAGCGGTTGAGTATTCGATTATCAGGTCTGAGAACAGTACCACTTGTAGAAATAGATTTAGTCACATCTTGACGAAATTGGAAAGCATTGCGTACAGTCCAATCTTCATTGAAGCGATGCTCGAAATTGTAAGCAACTATGCTTCTATGACGAAAGTCAGAATCTGTTGAAGGTTCTCCAAAATTGTGACTACGCGAAATTTTACCATTGGGGTTCGGTAAAACAGTTCCCACTGCTGGTTGACCGACTCCTATGCCATCACCATTTGGTTTCTCGTTGTCCTGATACTCCCCATTTACTGTTAGCATAGTGTTTCGAGCAATTTGCCAAGTAAACGCTGGTGCAACGAAATAACGCTGCTCGTTATAGAAATCAACAAAGCTTTGTGTACTAAAGTAATCAGCATTTAAACGATATAACAAAGTTCGCTCTGAGTTTAAAGGACCAGAGATGTCAATTGAGGGTTGATATGTTTCATCAGTCCCAACGCGCATCTGGGCAAAGTAGTATGGTGATGATAAAGGCTGTTTGGTGATGCGGTTGACAACTCCACCAGGGGTAATCTGTCCGTATAGTACAGAAGCGGGTCCGCGTAGAATTTCGATTCGCTCTATATTGGCGGGGTCGGCAGCAAAACCAGTTGTGATTTCTCTTAGTCCGTTGCGTCGGTTATTAGCTACAAAGCCACGAAATCTAAAATTATCAAACAGTAGCGATGAAAACGCGGGAGACGAAGTTCCAACGCCTACTGTTCGGAGTACATCAAAGATATTACCTGCCCCTATATCTTCGAGCACCTGTCGAGGGAGAACCTGAACTGACCGGGGAATATCCCGTAATGGAGTGTCCGTTTTTGTCACAGTCGCGTTAGGAACTCGATAGCTATCAGGTGGTGCAGTTACATCCAACTCAATTGGTGGTTGCTTGTGTTGTGTTTGGGGTTTTTGCTGTGGTGTTTGTGTCGGTTGATTTGCAGTGGACGCAGTACTCGTCACCCCAAATACCAAACCTTCTTGCGTGCTATCAAACAACTCGACTGTTGGCGCACTCGTTTCCCCCACTACCCTCACTTGCAGCGCCTTCGCATCTACGGTCACAACCGTTACCTCAGCAATTCCTACTGCTGGCTTTAATTGTTGAAAACTTTCTCCGCTCGCAAGCTGTAATTTGGCATTGGGAATATCTACAATGTAGGAATTCCCGTCGGTTTTCGGTGAAACTTGTAATTTCTGAGAATTAGCCGTCACTAAAATTAATTCTATCCCTTTGTCGGTAGAGTTCACCTTCACGTCTGTAACCAAAACTACATCTGTAGTGGCTTGACTAATTTTAGGAACAAAATTCTGTTTTCTGGGAGTTCTGAGCAAATAGTGAGCTAGAGTTTCAGCAGACTGTACCTCACTCAAACTCTGAACTTCACTCTTTGCTTCATCTGGAGGCGGTAAAGTTGTTTTCGATAATGCTTGCTCGGCAAACGCTGGATTAGATATAATAACTAATATTAACCAGCCAATGGCTGTATAGGACTGTTTAGCAAACATTTCTCACACGCTCCAGACAAGTACACCACACAAGATTTTTGCCATAGCCGCAGCAAAATTTATACCGCTACTTAGGCACAAGCCTAATAACAGCAGCGCTCGCGGCTGATTGACGTTGCTTGCAAGCAACTTAAAACAAACCCATAATAGGGCTTGTCACTGCAAACATCTTTACCGATTAAGTTGGTAAAGATACGCAGTTATAACTACCCTATTATCCCAAAAGGATATAATTTTTGAGCGTTCATGTCTTGTTCGAGCCGGACTTTTTTTTGTTCCAAACGGACTTTTTAACTGTGAAAAGACTTGGGATTAACCCCAAACTTCTTCCGAAAAGCATGGTTAAATGAACTGAGGCTAGCGTAGCCTACTGTCCTTGCTACTTGTGTGACATTCATGTTTCTCTCAATAAGTAACTTGTGCGCTTGTTCCATGCGATAGTCGTGCAGATAACCAAAGACTGTAGTGCCAAAAACAGACCGGAATCCAAGTTTTAGTTTGCGATCGTTTAGCCCTACCTGTCGTGCTAACTGTATAAGAGAAGGTGGGTTATCTAGATGTTTCAATAAAATTTCTTTAGCATAATAAATGCGTTCAACATCTGGTGGCTTCACCACACTACTATTAACGCTACCCCGATTGATTTGAATTTCTTGTTCAACTAGTAATGTCATTAACTCCCAAACTTTGGTTTCAAGATACATTCGCTTAGTAATGCCTTGGTAGGGACATTGGAGAATTTGCTGCACTACAGACTGCATTGCGAGAGTTTGACTTCCATAGCGTTCATAAGTCAATCGATCAAAAGGTCTGATAAGATGTTGTAATTCTTTTGGAAGTTCACCAGAACTATCTCCTGCAAATGCTCGAAACACTTCTGGTTTAATATGAACGGAGACTGCTACTTCCCGCAATAACTTTTCAGGCGAATAAGTGTGCTCTGGAGCCATACCACTTCCGCTTATGAAGTATTCTCCAGAACCAAATTCAAGATTTTTAGATGGGGAATCTATAAGAATGAAGAATTGAAATTCTATCCAATGCTTTCTGTCTAAATATTCTACAACTATTGATTTTTTTAACTGATAGTTGTAAATTTCTAAGGAAATACAATCTCGTAGCAAAATTTGTCGGCGGTATCCTTCCCCAAATGGATACTGGTAGGTGATGTTAAAGTCATCAGGGCAGTCCTGTTGAATTACCTCTGCTTGATAAAGTTGTTTTCCGTAATCTGTTAGTGAAAGGATTAGTGTCATAATAACGGGTACTTACAGAAACTGTTGACTTACAACTCAATTGATTGATAAATTTCACGGGTAGTAGATAAGAAAAATACTATGTAATTTTGCCTTCATTGACATAACAAAAGTCAAAAAAAGCACATTGATAAAGTGGATTGAATTTTGTGTAAGACATATCCAATAAAAAATTAGTCAAAAACCCTCTTGAAACAAAGGATTCTAGCTAGCTCTTGGCTCATGGTGTTACCAGATGATTTAATAACAGTTAAAATTATCATTTAAATAACTGCAATAAATGTAATCGATTTAACAAGTTTAGAAAGATTTACCAACAATTTTAGTATATTCAGGAAGCAAGTCTTAATTAAAAAGATGCCTTGCGATCGCGCGATCGCCCGGTTTTCGTTTATACAGCAGTAAACCTACACCAACAGCTACTAAGGTGCCTAGTATTAAATCCGATTCGGGAACTGCTACAATCTTACCCGAACGGTTAATAACGAGAAAAAGGCGATCGCCTATTGTATACCAACTACTTGCAACCAACCTCTTTCCCTAATCGCCTGTTGTAGGAGATCGCTTTATACACGTTTTCTTAGTTTTGTAGAAATTGGTAGAATTGGCTATCTCATAATCCAGTTGTAGGGTTGAAAAGTCATGATGGCTCAAAACAATGGCAATGGCAACGTCCATCAAACTTTGCGATGCTTTCAGTTTCTCTTCCAAATAAATCTGCCAATAAACTTTCATATCACTTTCGAGAATTGGCTTCTCAATTGCTGTAACAACACCGTCCTGCTTGGGATGAATCGAGCAAGCAGCGTACTTCCACTCATTTCTATCCTTGAGAATGATATCAGGGGAATCACCAATCTGTAATTGGAGATGTAATTCGTTTAAACGTACCCCCTGATATATCTCAAACATTCTCGATACAAGCTCTCCAGGACTGCGTGCAGCTACTTCTATCAGAATTGGTTCTTCGCTACCTTCTTGTAAGAAGAAATCAATATTGATTACACCATTTTTGGGGTAACTGTGTTCTAAACTTTGTAACGTATCACTTGAGAATTGCCAAAGTTTCTGAAATTCTGGCTCTTCTTCTCTAACAACAATATTACCGATTTGATGACCATAAATGAACTCATCATTAGGTCGATAGTGCTTGCAAGCAGCAAAATAACAAGGTTGACCATTTTTGATAACAACACTTGTATTGTATAGTTGACCTTTAATAAATTCATTGAATTCAAATTCTTCATCTGAATCTACATTGCTGTCACACCAGGCTTTCAACTCATCAACAGTACGAATTCTTTTAGTTTTTTCACTTCCGGCTCCCGTAACTGGTTTGATAAAGATGTAATTACCTAGTTCTTGTTGAACAAAATTTAAGTATGAAACTAGCTCTTGACGGTATTGGTCTCGATCAAAAATCAGATGCTTTGGCACCCGAATCAGGGAATTTTTGAGGGTAGATTTGAGATAATTCTTATCAGTAAACTGGCGGATCGTTGTTGGGCGATCGCCTACCAAATTTAAAGCTTCACGTAACTGTGCAGCTAACAACACTGAATACTCATCATTGGTAACAATCCGATTGTTATCCAAAAGTTTATAATCAGTCTGAATCTGTTGATAAGTTTGGAGCAGATTTTGCAAATTATAAGGTTCTACAATTCGCACAAGATCCAAGTACTGATACTGGTAAGGTACAACCTTACTGAGTCCTCGTCTACTACAAAGTAAAACCAAATTTCTATTATCAGATTGGATATGCTTAAAATCAGTTTCGTAGGGAAGCATATCATGCAGTACAAAAACAGTCTGCTTATTGCTATCTATCTTATTACTATCCAAGGCAACTGGATTTGCCTCCTCATGGAGCATTTCTTGTATCAACTGGACAATTTCCTGCGAACATCCCCATGACAGAGTTACTCCTGACCCTCCATGTCCGTAATTATAAAATACGTGTGTATTTAAAACCCTTTCCACACAAACATTTTCCTCTGTTAATGGTCGTAAACCAGTCCTAACAGGCTCCTTCTCATCTAGTGGGAGTTCTCTTAATTCCTGTAGAAACTCCAAACAGCCATCATACATCTGTCGGATAATTGGAACCTCAAGAGATAAGTTTGTATCCCATTGGTCTTGCTGGGTTAATCCTCCCAAGACCACTAAATCATCCCCTTTAGGAACTATGTAAACGATGTCTTGCTCACTTGAAGAAGATTCTTCGTGGGAAATACAATGAGCCTCTGTCACAACTTTCCCTAAATTCTTAACCCTGACAAGTGCGCCCCTTAGGGGATACATGGAAGTATCCCCTGTAGTTGCGATCGAACCTAGTCCAGCACAGTTAACAATTGCTCTTGCATTAAAACGACGAAGTAATTCCTGTTCATTTTCAACTACATTGACAGTGATTTTTTCCTGAATAATCTCGCATCCAATATTCTTTACGTATTGAAGTAACCACTTCATGTAAATATCGGTATTTGTCATCGGAGCCATGTGCTTATAAGCATCTTTTATACCTCCTTGAAAATTCAAATCAATCGTTTCTTTGACAATTTGTAAGCCTCTTTCAAATCCATCAACCTTATCCTTCAACTCGTTCATTTTGCGAAGGTCAGTATGTCGATTTTCCAAAATATCTTTGAAATAAAAATATGCATCCCTTAAATAAATTCCTGTTTCTTGTGAACCAAACTCTGCGTGTATTTTTTTGAATTTATTATAGGTAGTCATACACCATTCTTTAGAGCGTTCTAGGGATCTAGGAGCTCCATGACGACCACAGACTGCTGGTGGCCATTCCCACAATGCACCTGCCACAACAGAGGTTAAATCTGGGGCAAAACGATCTGCAACAATCACAACACCAAAACCTGCTTCTCTCAAACATATAGCGGTTGTCAGACCACTTACTCCCGCCCCAATTACTAAAATAGTTATATCATTGTCTATCAATAGATTACTCATTAGAGATTATCTCAATTTTTTCAGTACAAAACGAATGTATTAGCTTACCCATTAATGATATTAATTGGATCGTTCTTAGGTTTTTCTAGGGTTAATAAAATCTTAGTAATTAGCATTTGCTACGAGTATTACTTAGCAATAATTTTCGGTTAATAACTAAGCAGTACTAATAATGAAAAAACGAGTAGCTAGCTTAATTTTCCGATCCCACCTGCATGCAGGTGGGATTACTATTGTGTCCGGTGTGTAGAACCCGCTACATATAACAGAACAGCGGGTTTGTGCTGACTACAGTTATTGTGGATCTACTTGTGGGTGATAGTAGTCGTGAACGTGTTTATTAGTGACTTTACTCATGCAGGTTGTGTTGGCTTTGCTCCCGTTACACAAAACACGGTTACACTTTTGGGTGCTTTATTGATTTACTATTAGTTTCTTTCAGTGGGTGCGTCTTGTCCCTTACGCGTCTCGCAAAAGGCAATTATTCCGCCGCACCTGTCGCTGAAAATGAAAAATCTTCCAGTCAAGTGGAACAATTGAATCAACACGCGTAAAATCTCAAGAGAAAACCAATTTACAGGTATTGAGAGCAAAGGTTATCTTAATGATGACTCAGTTTTGGTGATGTTAATCAGAAAGTTGCTGCCTCGATATCCGCAGTGTAAGATTGCAATTTTGAATAGGGTGTTGGTTGAGTGGGAGGGTTAGCGATTTTAGTCGCCAAATTAGTGCTGTTGGTAACAGTTTTCGCTTCTTCCAAAGCTTCTCGACCTGTAATCAATCTAGAGCGACGATTACGAGTGATATAACTCCATGCCCACTGAAATACGACTACTAATTTAGTGTCAAACTCGATTAAGAAGTATATATGAACGACTAACCAAAATATCCAACCAAGGAAACCTTGGAGCTTGATGAAGCTTAAATCTACAACAGCTAAATTTTTGCCAATCATCGCCAAACTACCCACGTCATTGTAACGAAATTGTGGTAGTGTTTGACCTTGAAGGCGTTTTTGAATGAGTTTAGCTACATATTCTCCTTCTTGTTTGGCTACGGGTGCAACACCAGGTAATGGTTTTCCATCTTGATGAGAGAAGTTGCCTAAATCTCCGATGACAAAGATGTTTTTATAACCCTTAATTGTCAAGTCTGGTTCTACAATCACACGTCCGGAGCGATCGCACTCTACACCTGTGCGGTTTGCTAAAACTTGCCCCATAGAGGAACCTTTCACACCTGCTGCCCATAATATAGTTTTTGAGGCAATTTCTTGAACTTTATCACCTTGCTTGAAAGTAACGATATCATTTTCAATATTCGTCACCCTGGTATTAGTTTGGGTAACCACACCCAACTTTTGCAAAGATACTTTTGCTACTTTTGATAACTGTGGTGCCATATGAGGGAGGATGTGCTCGCCTCCTTGCAATAACAAAATCTTAGTTTCTGATGTGTCGATGTTGCGGAAATCTTCAGTGAGAGTTTTTGCCAACTCTGCGATCGCACCCGCTAACTCTACACCAGTGGGACCCGCTCCGACAATCACAAAAGTCAACCAAGCACGGCGTAGTTCGGGATTGGTTTCTTTTTCTGCAGCTTCAAATGCCGAGAATATCCGGCGACGTATTTCTATGGCGTCTTCAACAGTTTTTAAGCCAGGAGCCAATGGTCTCCAATTATCGCGACCATAATAGAAATGGTTAGCACCTGTGGCAACAACTAATGTATCATAGGGTATTGTTCTATCATCCAGAATAACTTCTTGGGCTTCTGGATCGATATCATTGACTTCTCCTAACAACACTTTTGTATTCTTGCTTTTCCTGAATACAGCTCGTAAGGGTGAGGAGATATCAGAAGGTGATAGCGTACCTGTCGCAACTTGATATAAAAGCGGCTGAAATAAATGAAAATTACGTTTATCGATGAGAGTAACGTTGACATTCGCTTTGGCAAGAGTCTTCGCTGTATATAGTCCACCAAAGCCTCCACCAATGATTACAACGTGATGTAGTGCATTATTCTCATGTACAACTACCATAATAACTATTTCCTTTCGTTAAGAGGTTGTAAATTTTCTTAACAAATATCTAGCAAAATTAGAATAAAGGCTGCCGTTCATTTATGGCATTTGAAGAAGTATTAAAAGTAGTCTAAATTACAGCAATTCAAGCAGAAAGGTGACGTGGGCGAGCTTATAAATCTAAGATACAGCAGATTTCAACTTGGTGAGGTACAAAAATTACCCCCCTCTGTCCCCCCGATGCCTTGGGGGGATGAAAGGGGGGTGTACCTCATTCAGATGCAAAGCGCTGTTTGTTCGAGTTAGGGATTGCAGTAATTGCATAAAGAGGGATCTGCCTCTTGTATTCCATCTGGAAACATCACGTCTTTAAAAAATCTACATTTTTGACATTTATAAGTGACGGCAAGAGTCAGTTCTGTGGGGGAGTGGCAATATGCACAAGGTAATCCCTTTTTCCTAGAAAATACATCAAACCCAGGAAAGTCGCAATTAGGGCAAGCATTTCGGATTTTCTGAATCAAGTCATAAGTTGCTCTAGCAATATTTTTCATTCTCGTAGGGTTATAAAGAGCACGCATATCTGTTTCTATTGAAATTTCACCAGTCTTAGACTGATTTAAAGCAAATGCGACTGCTTCTACAAGTTGTTCTGTTGTATTGATGCCTTTGATAATTTCTTCTCGATTTTCGGGTGCAGGATGAACCATCACCACAACAGCGTGTTCGGGAAAGCCAACTTTCTCAGCGAACTCATGTGCTTCTTCAATGCTTTTGATGACCCGATGGCTGAAGTTAGTTTCAATAGTAACTGATTGACCAATAATTTTTAGTTCATTTGTTCTATCCAAAAAAATAATAATTTCTTGATTGCATGGTACGAAAGGATTACTTGGATGGGGACTAAATGTACCTTCACTTGCTAAGGCTAACGTTTCATTCGTGAGGGATAAAACTGTTTCTGCTTTCAGTCTTGCTGCTTCGATTTGGGTTCCTGTCCTTTTTACATCCCTTGTAAATGTACCGAAGCAATCTGTATCAAAATCTTGTGGAACTATAACTTCAACACCTAATTCTTGTCTGAGAATTGGAGCGATCTCTTTCTCTTTATGATGCTTAGTGGCTAATACTGCTACTCGATTGTTAAACAGTGGATGTTTTTTCATGTTCAATTTACAAAAATAGTACTCTTAAAGGATGTTTGAAAAGTGGTTTGCTGTCATTTTCATCACATCATTACCCCATTACCCCCCTTAGTCCCCCCTTATAAAGGGGGGAAATAAGAGAAATTTAGTTCCCAGACCAATACATCGGTCTGGGTTAGGGTGGGGTAAAAAATATTTAATACATCAATCATGACTTTTAAAACATCCTCTTAAATCATTTATGAGAAACCAGATCCTTGAATTATGAGAGAAGTCGAGAATTAGATTCTTGTATATAGACCTCAATCAATCATTGCTATTAGGAAATTGATGACTGCTTATCTTACAATATTAAGACTATCTATCCTTAACAAAACTCAATAGATTTCATCATGAAAACCCTATAGATGCTTATGTATAAGGTTCTTATATCGTTCTGAAGACAGACATACATCAATTTTTCTCTATACTTATCATTAATTTATGTTAATACGATAGACTTGCTCGTACCTAGAGGAGCATTTAGGTAAGGATTTTCTTATGGTAAAGATATAAGATTTTTTTAATAATCAAGATTGAAAATCAACAAATTATTTAAAAAAGGTGATAAGTTTATCTACAACAGATAATTCAATCCAGTCCCAATCACATAATTAATGTTCTTGAGTCTGACTTAAGTTTCAATCTACGGAAGAATACTGTTTTTTTGAGCAAGGGATCTCTTTGTTCCATTGCTGTATGCCGGCAATCAAAATTAATTAAAATTACCACAGGAAAAATTTATGACTGAATTTTCTCGACGCAAATTTTTGGTAACTGCTGGTGTTTCTGCTGCTGGTTCTATATTCTTAAAAGGATGTTTGGGAAATCCTCCGGAGCCAGGAGGGACGACAAATCAAGCACAGCAAGTTGCTGCTACCAATGTCTCTGCAGCAGATGCACCAGAGACTAATACAGTTAAACTCGGATATATTCCAATTGTTGAAGCAGCACCTTTCATTATTGCAAAGGAGAAAGGTTTCTTTGCTAAACATGGAATGACTAATGTCGATCTATCCAAACAAGCGAATTGGGGTTCGGCAAGAGACAACGTAGAAATTGGAGCTGCTGGAGGCGGAATTGAGGGCGGTCAATGGCAAATGCCCATGCCTTACTTAATTTCTGAAGGACGCATTACTAAGGGTAATAGAAAAATTCCCATGTATATCCTGGCTCAATTAATTACTCAAGGTAATGGTATCGCGATCGCAAACAAGCATTTGGGCAAAGGCATTGGCGTAAAAGTTGCTGGGAAGGAAGCGTTTTTTGCTCAATTGAAATCAGCAAACGCCGTCTTCAAAGCTGCATACACCTTTCCAGGCGTCAATCAAGATTTTTGGATTCGCTACTGGTTAGCGGCATCAGGTGTCGATCCAGACAAAGATGTTCAACTCCTAACAGTGCCAGCAGCCCAAACAGTTGCCAACATGAAGACAGGAACAATGGATGCGTTTAGTACTGGCGACCCCTGGCCTTACCGCATTGTCCAAGATAAGATTGGCTTCATGGCAGCACTGACAGCTGAAATTTGGAAAAACCATCCAGAAGAATATTTTGCCATGAGGGCAGATTGGGTTGACAAACATCCAAAAGCCACTAAAGCCCTTCTTAAAGGACTCATGGAAGCGCAGCAATGGTGCGATAACTTTGACAACAGAAAAGAATTAGCTCAAATCCTTGCAGGACGAAATTACTTTAACGTCCCTGCATCAGTTCTGAACGATCCATTCATAGGTAAATACAACATGGGTGATGGTCGTACAATTGACGATCGCAAAATGGCAGCATTGTACTGGAAAGATGAAAAAGGTAACGTTTCTTATCCATACAAGAGCCATGACCTTTGGTTTTTAACAGAAAGCGTGCGTTGGGGCTTCCTACCAGAATCGACCTTAGCAAATGCCAAGACACTTATAGATAAAGTTAATCGCGAGGACTTGTGGAAAGAAGCTGCTAAAGAATTAGGCGTAGCGGCGGCTGATATTCCCACCAGTACATCTCGTGGTGTTGAAGAGTTTTTTGATGGCATCAAGTTCGACCCAGAGAATCCTAAAGCTTACTTGCAGAGCTTAAAGATTAAGAAAGTTAGTGGTTAGTGGTTAGTAGTTAGTGGAGAAACAACTATCAACTAACAAATAACAACTAACAAATAACAACTAACAAATAACAACTAACAAATAACAACTATCAACTATCCAACAACAAAGAGGAGAAAATCAATGGTAACGCTACAAAGACGCAATAACGCTACTGCTCAAAATCCCTGGTTATCCCGTATACAAAAGCAATTTCCCGACCTTATCCCACCACTAGTTGCGATCGCAATCTTTCTCGCTGTATGGCAAATCTTTACTTGGATTCCTGGAGCAACACTACCAGGTCCAATTCAAGTGATTCAAGATACGTGGATACTGATTCTGTATCCCTTTTATGACCGAGGAGGGATAGATAAGGGTTTATTTTGGCAAGTTCTTGCTAGTTTAAAAAGAGTTGCAATTGGTTATTCACTAGCAGCAGTCATCGGTATTAGCTTAGGTATTGCGCTCGGAATGAGCAAATCATTGTCGAAAGCTTTAGATCCAATGATTCAGCTATTCCGTACCGTACCACCCCTCGCTTGGGTACCCATTTCTTTGGCTGCTTTAAGACAAAATGAACCTGCTGCTCTTTTCGTCATCTTCATCACAGCAATTTGGCCTATTTTAATCAATACAGCAGTTGGGGTTAAGCAAATTCCTCAAGATTACAACAACGTAGCTAAAGTTTTACAACTTTCTCGCAAAGAATATTTCGTGAATATTCTTATACCTGCTGCTCTTCCCTACATTTTTACTGGTTTAAGAATTGCGATTGGTTTAGCTTGGTTGGCAATCATTGCAGCAGAAATTATCATGTCCGGTATTGTTGGAATTGGCTTTTTCATCTGGGATGCTTATCAAAACAACAATGTCAGCGAAATTATTTTGGCTCTTGTTTATATCGGTGTTATTGGCTTAATTCTTGACAAGTGTATGTTATGGGTACAGTCAAGAATTTTACCAGAAGAACAGAAATAGTGACCAGTGACCAGTAACCAGTGACCAGCGATCAGTGACCAGTAACCAGTGACCAGTAACCAGTAACCAGTGACCAGTAACCAGTGACCAATAACAAAGGACAAATAGAAAAATGAGCGTTTTTGTTGCTGTTGACCAAATTGAGAAAATTTTTCCCTTATCCGGTGGCGGTCAGTATATTGCTCTCAAAGGGATTGACTTACAAATAAAAAAAGGAGAGTTCGTTTCTCTCATCGGTCACTCCGGTTGTGGCAAATCTACCCTCCTCAATATGATTGCAGGTTTGGATTTACCAACTGAGGGTTTGGTAGCATTAGAAGGACAAAAAATTGCCAGACCAGGTCCCGATCGGATGGTGGTGTTTCAAAATTATTCACTCTTACCTTGGCGCTCAGTACGGGAAAATATTGCTCTTGCTGTCGATGCAGTCATGAAGGATGTACCTGCGGGCGAACGCAAAGGAATAGTTGAAAAGCATATCGATCTCGTTGGTTTGCGTCCTCATGCTGATAAAGCCCCAGCCATGTTATCGGGCGGACAAAAACAACGGGTTGCGATCGCACGTGCTCTGGCAATTCGTCCTAAATTGCTCCTGTTAGATGAACCTTTTGGAGCATTAGACGCACTGACAAGAGGCAATTTGCAAGAACAGTTGATGCAAATTTGTCAGGAAAACGAAGTCACTGCAGTTATGGTGACTCATGATGTGGATGAAGCGGTGCTATTGTCCGACAGAATTGTGATGTTGACCAACGGACCGGAATCAAAAATAGGACAAATTTTAGAAGTCGATATTCCCCGCCCCCGGAAGCGGATGGAAGTGGTAGAACATCCGAGCTACTACAGCTTGCGGAGTGAGATGATTTACTTCCTCAATCAACAAAAACGTATCAAGAAAATCAGAGCGAGAAAAGTTACAACAGTTGCCCGTCACGGTCTAGAAAAAGTTAACTTAGAAATTGGCTTCCTTCCTCTGACTGCTTGCGCCCCTCTTGCTGTTGCTCAAGAAAAGGGCTTCTTTACAAAGTACGGTTTGGACGAAGTTAACTTAGTGCGCGAAACCAGCTGGCGCGGAATTACCGATGGGATCGTTGGTGGCTATTTAGACGCGGCGCAAATGCCTTCAGGTATGCCCGTATGGTTAACTGTAGGTGGTCATGGAGATGTCCCCACACCTGTTGTGAGCGCACTGACATTAACTCGCAATGGCAATGCCATTACCTTAGACAAGCGTTTTTATGACAAAGGGGTTTATACCCTAGCAGATTTTAAACAATTATTACAAGAGTCCGCAGGGCAAAGCCATACTTTGGGGATGGTACACCCTTCCTCAATGCACAATATACTTTTGCGTTACTGGTTAGCAACAGCAGGCATTGACCCCGATGTAGATGTTTCTCTCAAAACCATTCCTCCCGCACAAATGGTTGCTGACTTACAAGCAGGAAGTATAGACGGTTATTGCGTGGGAGAACCTTGGAATCTTCGAGCTGCGATAGAAGGTATTGGCTTTACCGTCGCCACAGATTTAGAAATTTGGCAAGGACATCCGGGCAAAGTTTTGGGAGTTCGCGAAGATTGGGCAAATGCATATCCAAATACCCATATCGCTTTAGTTAAAGCTTTATTGGAAGCTTGTCGGTACTGTGCTGATGAAAATAACTTTTCAGAAATTCGTCAAATTTTAGCTCGTCGCGAGTACATCAGCACTAACGAAGAATATATCCAGCTTGGCGATCCAAACTCTATGGTTTGCAACCTCGAACAACCAATGCGAGAGTACGCTCATCATCTATTCTTTGGTGATGGAGTCAACCGTCCCAGCCGTACCGAACATTTATGGATGATGACTCAAATGGCGCGTTGGGGTGATATTCCTTTCCCCCGCAACTGGATGGAAATTTTGGAAAGGGTTTGTCGAGTCAGCGTGTTTAGCACAGCAGCACGGGAGCTAGGTTTGCTTGATATTAAGTACCATCGCGGTCCTATTCAATTGTTTGATGGCGCTGAATTTAATGCCGATGACCCTATTGCTTATCTCAACAGTCTTGAAATAAAACGCAATGTTTCCGTAGCAGAAGTCATTATCTACACGCGTTCCTCCGTCGCAGCAGCCTAAAAATTTTAGATTAATCCAAAATCATATGAACAATCGCACGTTTACTTCTCGCGAAATGACCAAAACATCTCCACAACCCCTCGCTATTCCCACCCGTCCCGAACCTTTCTTGGTGATGGATAGTGTTTCTAAAGTCTATCCCACACCAAAAGGTCCTTTTGTAGTACTTGAAGATGTTAACCTTACCGTAAATCAGGGCGAGTTTATTTGCGTAATCGGTCACTCCGGTTGTGGTAAATCAACTTTACTAAATATGGTTTCGGGTTTCACTAAGCCTACTAGTGGCTCGGTAATGCTTAATTCTAAACCCATCACTCAGCCGGGACCGGATAGAATGATGGTTTTCCAAAACTATGCTTTGTTACCTTGGCTGACTGCGTTTGAAAATATTTACTTGGCTCTTAATGCTGTTTTTCCTAACAAGCCCAAGGCACAGAAGTCAGCAATTGCACGGGAACATTTAGCTCTAGTAGGTTTGTCAGATGCAGGTGACAAAAAACCAACCCAACTTTCTGGGGGTATGAAACAACGGGTTGCGATCGCACGAGCTTTGGCAATTCGTCCTCAAGTCCTGATATTAGATGAACCATTTGGGGCATTAGATGCTATCACCAAAGAAGAATTACAGGAAGAATTGCTGAAAATTTGGAACGAACGGCGATGCACGGTACTGATGATTACTCACGATATTGATGAAGCGCTGTTCCTTGCAGATCGCTTAATCATGATGACAAACGGACCTGCGGCAAATATCGGTGAAATTTTAAATATTCCGTTCCCCCGTCCGCGCGATCGCGCTCGGATTATGGAAGATCCAAAATACTATCAACTTCGCAACTACGCTCTTGATTACCTGTTTCGTCGTTTTGCTCATGATGAGTAATTCGTAGTACGGGCAAGATGCCCTTACCACAAGAGTGGAGATTATAATACGGGCATCTTGCCCGTACCACAAGATTTAAATAAAAATATTTTTGTAGGGTGGGCATTGCCCACCTATTTTATTTACTACAAAACAAAAATTTTTCAATTAGGTACAATACATAAAAAAGTTATGGAACCGCAGCCTGTAGCAGAAGAACGCAGATAAATCTGTACTTGATTCAAGTGAGAATTCCTATAATGGCTTGCGTAGCAGTTCATTTTAATTTTATAGGCTAATGCTATTCATTTTGTGTTTATTATAAGGAATAAAAATACAAGTTTTTATATAATGTCGATGACTTCAAAAGTTTTATCTGGACTCATGGGATTATGCGTAGGGGATGCATTAGGTGTTCCAGTGGAATTTACTAGCCGTGCAGAACGATCGCGATCGCCCGTGACATCAATGCAAGGTTACGGAACTTGGGATGTACCACCAGGTACATGGTCTGACGATAGTTCGCTGACATTTTGCTTGGCTGAGTCTCTTTGTGAAGGGTTTTCACTCGATGCAATCGCACAATCCTTTTGGCGTTGGTATAACAACAATCATTGGACAGCACGTGGCGAAGTTTTTGATGTAGGCAATACAACATTTCTTGCCATTACCAATATAAAACAAGGAGTACCACCTTTAGAAGCAGGAGAAAAGAGCGAAAGAAGTAATGGGAATGGCTCCTTAATGAGAATTTTGCCTATAGCTTACTATCACAAAATATTAACTTTCTCAGAACTGATTTCTCGAACGCATCAAGTTTCTTGCATCACTCACGCTCATCTCAGGTCACAAATGGCTTGCGGTATTTATATTAGTATTGCAGTTGCTCTTTTAGAAGGAGCCAATCCAAACACAGCTTATCAACAAGGACTAAAAAACATAGAAGATATTTACTCAAATGCCAAGTATGCTTCAGAGAGATCGCATTTTACCAGAGTCATGAGTGGTGAAATTGCTCAGTTATCAGAAGAAAGTATTAATTCAAGTGGATATGTCATCGATACATTAGAAGCATCACTTTGGTGTTTGTTAAATAGTTCATCTTATGCTGAAGCAGTTTTAAAAGCTGTCAATTTAGGTGAAGATACAGATACAACTGCTGCTGTTACAGGCGGATTAGCAGCCATTTATTATGGAGTAGAAAATATTCCTAAAGAATGGATTGAGCAAGTTGCTCGGAAAGACGATATTATTGATTTGGCAAATCGTTTAACAGTAATTCTTAATTACTAAGCCACTAGAACAATGATAATCTGTCGTAAGTAGGTAGGTGAGAAAAAACTAGTTTTTATAAATTGGTTTGTTTAAGTTAGTATTTGGTATTATCGTCTCAAGTTTATAGAATAAGATCGATCCTGCAGCCTTTTTGGAGATGAAGATGAAAGCATATGAATTTTCTGCTAAGATTACGCCTGATGGTAAGCTTGAGCTACCGGATATGCAACTTGAAAATTTATCCAATAAATCTGTAGTAAGAGTTATTGTTCTGATTGAAGAAACATCTCATGATGAGGCTCATGAGGAAGATGAAGATGAAGATAATGAAAAGATAGAATCTGCTGTAGAAAGCTTTCGTAGATCCTGGTATCAAGCACGATTTTAAATATTAAAGGAGTTAAACCTTTACTAATTACAGCAAATGGTCACGGAACAAGACAAATGTGTCGTACAGACAAGTACGGTTTTCCAAATCGTCATTGTTCTAGAACTAAATTTCACTTCGGTTTTCAAACTGGAGACATAGTTAAAGCTGTTATCACTACTGGTAAAGTTGGTGAATATGTTGGCAGAATTGCGACTCGTGCTACAGGCAGTTTTAATATTTCAACTAAGAACGGATTAATTCAAGGAATTAGTCATAAATATTGCAAAAGAATTCATGCAAAGGACGGTTATTCATATGCATTTTGAATTACTTAGACTGCCACGCCAGTTGTCACAACGGGGGGAACCCCTGTTGTGGCACTAGCTCATTAAAATGGCTCGTGTCGCGGTTCCTCCACGAACTAAAGTTGCTTGGTTTCCCCGCTCCCGGAGGCTTCTGGATGATTCTCCCTCAATCGAGATCGAATCAACTTTTGAATTTCAGAGAAAACTACGTACTTTAGTGAAAAATACCGTCGGATTGCTAATGATATTCAGCCTGTAATTGCTCAATTACAATCAGGAAAACAGATAGGCAACCAAATTTCTGGGCTAGAGGGCTATGTAGTTTTTAAGGCGCATGTAAAGAACAGCGATCTTCAAAAAGGTAAAAGCTCTGGTTACCGCTTAATTTATTGGGTTGAATCACCTTTAAGTATTGTCTTATTAGATATTTATACTAAATCTGAACAGGCGAATGTATCTGTGAAAAAAATTCAGCAAATCATTGCTGAGTTTGAGGAAAGTAATGATGAGGAAGAAAAGCAAACAAAATAATTGGGCATGGTTATATCAACCTACTTGCTCAGAAATCCATTGAAGATAAGGTTGAGAACCAGCAACTACAGGTATCGCAATAATTTCAGGCACTTGATAGGAGTGTAGTTCGCGAATTTTTGCTTCCAATGTAGAAAATTGTTCTAAGTCAGTTTTAATCAATAACTGCCATTCTTGCTCTTTGTGTTTCTGTCCTTGCCAAGTATAAATGGAGTGGATTGGCATGATACTAACGCAAGCAGCTAGCCTAACCTCCACAAGAGCATTTGCGATTGTTTCCGCCTCTTCTACTGAAGAAGCTGTTACTAATACTACACCGTATTGAACTGATTCATTCATAACAAAATTACTAATGGCTAATGGCTAATTGTTCCATTAACCCTGTACGGGCGCAATGCCTTGCGCCCCTACTAACAACTAACCACTAACTAAACAGTAGTCGATGACAAAGAATACACTTGACCATCAATTAACAGTCGAGTGATTCCCTTAGCATGCAGGTGATAGCGAGCCTTGTGTAACATTTTACTATCAGGTATTTTAATCACGCGATCGCGTTTGGTGGAAAAGCGTTTGGCGACTCGGTGATTATCAAACACGGGTAGAGTTCTTTGCTGAGTTTCCAAGTTAGGAATTTGTCCTAAATCTCCAAAATCCCTCAGAGGTCGGGTGATTAATTCCGAGGAACGATCTATAACGAGATAGCAAGTTTTTGGCAAAGCTGCGGCTGACAGTGGTAGAACTCGAACAGAATCACTCTTACTTGTTCTTGCAACTAGCCGTGGTCTTTCTTCAAAATCTTCATCGTCATCATCGTCGTCATATTCCTCGTCCTCATCATCTAGATCGTCCAAATCATCTGAATCTAGCAAGTCCTCACCAAACATTTCCGCGATCGCATTTGTTGCTGAATAAGTATTTTCTCCCAATACACTGGGAATGCTTGCGATTTCAGGTGATTTTTGTTCTAACAATTCCAGTTGTTCGGCAATTGGTTCCTCTACAACTGGTAAAGTGAGTTGCTCTTGCTCGTCTTCCGATGTTGAGGAACGCCGCTTCACTCGTCTTGTTTTGGTGACTGGCTCAATGACTTTCGGAGTTTCGCGTTTGCTCCTCGTTGGTGTTGGCTCAACGACTTTCGGAGTTTCGCGTTTGCTCCTCGTTGGTGTTGGCTCAATAACTTTCTGGGGTTTGGGTTTTGTCTCTGGCTCTAGTTCTTCTTGTGGTTGAACCTCAACAACTTTCTGAGCAACAACGGGAGTTGCTACTTGTTCTTCATCTTGTTCTTCTTGCTCGTGAGTAAATACGGGCAAATTATCATAGCTAACTTGTGCCCTGCCTTCAGGAGTTCTAGCAGCACGTTTTAAAGAAACAAGGTACTCATACTCATCCTCTGGCAACGTACTTTTTAGCAAGCGGCTAATCGTGGAATTGCTCACGTCATAGCGCTCTGCCAAAGTTGAGGTTGTTTCCGCAGTTTCTCGATATAACTTGAGAATTTCTTGTTTGTCTGATTCTGTTAGTTTTCTCACGGTAGGACACCAGCCATTCCTTAATCTAAGTTCTTTTTCTTCCGCCTGCACGCCGCGAACGGTTTATTGATGCGTCATGTTCTAAAACAGCGCCCAAGCCAAATAAGACTCCGCTCCACACCCAAAATACCTCAAGTATTTCTCCACTTTGATAATTTGGAATCCAATTTGTGGCATATTTAAACCACATATCAGCTACATACAGTGAAAATGCTGCTGCTGCTATCATGCGCCAAGAAAGGGAAACTCTTCCCCCCCAAAAGGCTAGCAGTAGAGTAGACGCAATTACTAATAGTAGTACATCACTAACGATATAAAACCAGTTTAAAATTGCTGCTGTATTTTCTTCCCATGTGAGGATGGCAACTTTTGCTGCTTCTTGTGGTGGTTGGCTGGAAATTAACCATGCTAAAGCGCTCCCAAGTATTGCGATCGCTAGCACAATTGCCCATTGCCACTTATCTAGAGTTAGTCGTCTAGAAGCCACTGCCAACACCATACCCACACCTAGCAACACGTATGTTGCTACAAAAAAGACATCAGCAAAAGAAAGAATTGGTTCTTTTCCTAAAGCTATCTCCGTATATCCAAAAATTATCCCTCCAAGGAAATAAGAAAGCATACCGATGCCGATTGACAGCCATACATTTCGACCGCTGACGATTTGTGCGCTGCGCCAATTTCTCAAGCATAAAATACCAGCACCTAAGTAAGCCATTGCTTCAAAAATATTTGTACCTATTACGTACCACTCGGCACGTTTTTCTATGCCATCTGTGTCTGGAATTCTGGCACTGAATAACATAAAGTATAACAGTGCAAGGACTCCCCAGCCCATACTTGCCAAGACGATGTTCTGGGTGGAAAACATGGATTTATTTCGCTGTGTTTTGTTGTAAGCGCTACTCATAGAACTTTACAGTATAAATGCACTCTAGCATAACAGTGACCAGTGACCAGTAACCAGTTACCAGTAACTGGTTAAACCTCATACTTTTGAAGTAGGAGATTTGAATTTTGAATCAATCTTTTTCCGTAAATGAGGATTAATGATATGTATCATAGACATCAACAATTTTTTAAAGATACTTGAAAAGTTCTATCAGTTAATGCCACAGTTTACTTAAGGGAGATTGATTGAGCCAATTGATAAAAAGCGAGCGCTCGCCTTCTGGCATCTCTTGCAATCTCTCGCCCACTTGATGGGCAAAATTAGTATTGCCAAAAGATGCTTTTGCTAACCGATGCAATTCTTGCAAGAACGTAATTACATGATGTTCTTGCCAAGTTGGCAGTTGGGCTAGCTCTTCTAAGTCCATAGTCAGCAGTTTTTTGAGCGCCTCTGGTGAGGATACCTGAGGAAACTGCCATTGCTGCATGACTTCGGCAACACCTTTTTGAAATAATGTTGCTTGTTTTGAACCTAAAAAATCTTCTATATCGATAAACACAGATTGCAGCAGTAAAAGACTGGCAAGAGTAAAAATGCCCATCTTGCTACTACTACTTCCCGTGTCACTACCTATCTGGTCTACACGAACTTTACCCCAAACGCTGTAGCGATCGGGTTCCTCTAGTAAAACGCAGGCTTTGCCTCGGTTATCGGTTAAATCTCTCCACAAAGCTTTAGCCTCTTCTTCTTGACTAGCTTTGAAGACATTGATTAACCGAAAGGTTTGCCCCTGATAATAGAGGATTGGCACCTGCTGTTCTCGCTTTGGGTGCTGAATGGTAGATATTTCTACATCCTGCCGTTTCAAAATAAACATGACACTGGCAAATAACCTTACCGGGGCTTTATACATGGGATAAATCATCGCACGCTAGCTACATGGCTTTTGATGCAGCCTTGTACGCTGTTTTTAGAGCTTGCCGAACGACAAACTCATCGACAAATCGGTATAACTAACAAATAATCCATATGGTGGGTTGTAAGTGTACAAATAATATCTAGCGCCTTGGATCTTAGCCTTGACGACGTGAAATCTGCAATAATTTTAATTTGCTTTACGCAAAGGTTTGTCATTTTTCTGTTTATATATGTTATGATCGTTTCGTTTGTTAATAGTCTGGGTGCGTAACTCAGGGGATAGAGTAGCTGCCTTCTAAGCAGCGAGTCGCAGGTTCAAATCCTGCCGCACCCGTTTAACCGTTTAACCCCAGTAAAACTTCTCAAAGGCGGTAACTGTGATAGAATAATTACTGCTGTTGAGGGTTTATTTTGCTACATCATACAAAGAACAAAGGTGACATAGCTGCTGCAAAAGCAATAGCAGATCTCACAGTTAAAGGATACTTAGTTTTCACACCCGTAGTTTGCGAACATTTACCTTTCGATCTTATTGCTTATAAAAATAGTAAGTGTTACAGAATACAAGCTAAATACGCTGGAGACAATAGAGTCATCAAGAAAACCATTTGGGTAGATAAAAATGGTACTCATCAGAAAAAGTACCAAGAGGACGACTTTGATTTTTACGCTGTTTACCTACCTGATATAGATAAAGTTGTTTATCCATCGGTCAAGTTTTGTGGTTGCTACATTACTACAAAAATACCTAACTCAGCTACACCATTTTACTGGTGGGAAGACTTTACAGATTTTACGGAAGATGCAACTAAACGAACTTACAAAGAATTTGGAGTTGATTTAACAACTAGAAAAGTCAACACAGAAGCAAGAATAAACACGCGCAAAGTACCCAGACCCAGCAAAGAAGAATTACAAAAACTCGTGTGGGAAAAGCCAACAAGCCAAATTACAAAGGACTTTGGCTTGTCTGACAAAGCTATAGAAAAATGGTGCAAAGCTTACAGTATTGAAAAACCACCCAGAGGCTACTGGGTAAAGCTCAAAGCATCTACGTAAAGATTTTGTTCGGTAGCCAGTGACCAGTCATCAGTTCCCAAAAACACTGGTCACTGGTCACTGGTCACTGGTCACTGCTCACTGCTCACTGATTCACGCTCCCGGTCCAGCAGTCACAATCACCAATTTATCTGGATGAATTAACTCCTGAATAACCTGTTGCACTTGAGCGCTCGTCACTGATTCTATGCGCTTGGGATATTCTCGAATTTCTGCAGGAGACAAACCGTAAATAGCATTACCCAAAATAATCTCTGCTAAATTACTGGGATTTGCCAATTCTACAGGAAAACTGTTGGTAATCGAGCGTTTTGCAGCGTTTAACTCGGCTTCCGTAATACCTTGCTCTCGCAATTGCTTAAGCAAAGCAATTGCGCTGGCTATTGCTTTCTGAGTGTCTCCTGGAGCCGTTTGCATTTGGATTAAAAACGGACCGGGGTTAATACCAGCAGCAAAAGCGCTGTAAATACCGTAGGTCAGACCTTGACGATCGCGAACCTCAGTACCCAATCGGCTGGACAAAGTATCGCCACCCAAAATTTCATTCAGTACTAAAGCACTATAATAACGGGGGTCTTTCCGAGATATACTATTGTAGCCAATGTAAGTGACATCTTCTGCCTTCCCTGGAATTGCAGGGTTTAACTGTGTCGTCTTCTGAGGTAACGCTACTGAAGGTAAATTGAGTGTTGGTGGATTCCCCTCAGCTTTCCAATCACCAAAAGCTTTATTTAGCAAAGCTTTGACTTGGCTTGGCTCGAAATCACCAACTAGAGCAATAGTCATTGTATCTGGACGGTAGTGCTCTTGGTAAAAGCGCACGAGATCGTTACGAGTAATACTTTTCAAGCTCTGTTCTGTGGGGAAGCTATGGAATGGGTGATTTTCTGGATAAATCGCCTGTTGAAATACCCGTCTTCCTAAGCCACGAGGATCGTCTAACAGTGCTTTTAAACTAGTGAGCGATCGCTGTCTGCTAAGTTCGAGTTGAGCGTTGGGAAAATTAGCATTTTTGACCACATCTGCCAAAGTGTCAATTAATATTGGCAGATTAGCCGACAAGCCATTTCCACTAATACTAACTCCTTCACGATTTGCGAGAAATCCCAAACTAGCACCCCGATCTTCCAGAGTTTTTGCCAGAGTTAAAGCATCCTTAGTTTGAGTTCCATTCATGAGGTTGGCTGCAACCAAATTAGCCAAACCTGCTTTCTGATTGGTATCAAATACACTACCTGCTTGAATTTGTCCGCTCAGGTTAATTGTAGGAACACTGCGATCGCGAAGCAAGAGAACTTGCAAACCATTTTTAAAGATAAATTGTTCTGGTAGAGTTTGCTTCGTAGAAACACTGGTAGATTTAGCAGCAGGGAGGTATTTAGCCAGTTCAGCCGGATCTACAGGCTTACCAGGGCTAAAGTTTTCCACAGTGCGACCAGAACCAGCGCCAGTCGCTCCTGGTTTCCCATCAGGAAGAGTCGGTTCAAAAAAGCCGAGAGTTTGTTGAGCCGAATTGAGATAAGTTTTCGCAGCTCGCTGTACATCTGCTGCTGAAACTTTTGCTATTGCCTCAAGATAGCGCTTAATGTACAGATAATCACTAGAAACAATTTCGCTATATCCTAATTGAGTTGCTTGGCTAGTAATATCCTGGTTATTGAGAACAAAAGCAGCTTGGAGTTGTGTTTTTGCTCGATTCAACTCATCAGTAGCAACCTGTTTTTGTTGAAGTTCTGTTAAAGACTGTTGCAGAACTTGAGAAATCTTAGAGAGTTGTTGACCTGGAACTGCTGTAACGTTAATTTCATACCAACCGGGCTCAATCAGTTCTGCAGGACTCGCACTGACCGAACTAGCCAAACCAGATTCCACCAAAGCTTGGTAAAGTCTAGAACTGCGTCCACCAGTCAAGATAGCATCCATAACATCAATAGCAGCTACATCAGGATGGTTGGCATCAGGCAAAGGATATACAGCTTGTAACAGTGCTGCGCTACCCGGTTCTTTCAAGATAATAGGAGATTGGGGACTGGCGGTTGGGGACTGGGAACTGGCGATTGGGGAACTCGGGGTCCCCTCTGGGGATAAGGGGTAATGGGGACTGGCGGTTGGGGATTGGCGATTGGCGATTGGAGAAGTAGACTGGGTTTTTGCATTTTGACTTGTTGCGTTTCCCCGTCCTCGTTTCGGTAGTTTTCCAAAATTTTGTTCGACAGATTTGAGAACAGCTGCAGTGTCAAAATCTCCGGTAACAACCAGCGTTGCATTATCAGGACTGTAGTATGTTTGATAGTAGTTGCGGACTTGCTCTAATGTAAATTTCTCGACATCAGATTTCGTACCTCCTACAGGTAAACCGTAAGACCGATTCGGAAATGCAGCCCGCATAACAGCACGATTGAGACGATACCCTGGAGAATTTTCGTAACCCTGCAACTCTGAAATAACAACACGCTTCTCACTTGTGAGTTGGTCGGCTTGAATCAAAGCACTTTCCATGCGGTCCGCTTCTAGAGTCAGCAGTGCATCCAATTTATCGCGCTGTACCGTACTAAAGTAAGCCGTTTGATCGTAACTAGTAAAAGCATTAAACTGGCTACCCAAAGCACTCAACAAACGACCAAATTGCACTGGGCGGTCAGTAGTTCCTTTAAACATCAAATGTTCTAGCTGATGAGAAATACCGTTCTCACCTGCTTTCTCGTTACGCGAACCCACTCGATACCATACTTGTACGCTTACCACCGGGGAAGTGTGAACTTCCTTAGTCAGTACAGTTAAACCATTATTCAGAATAGTTTTTCGCACTCCTTGGGTGAGGGAAAGACCCGACACTGGCGTAACATCTGTTTGGAGGGCTGCAACAGAAAAATTGCTCAGCCACAGCACTCCACTCAAGAAGAGGCTGAAGAGAATCAGAAGAGAAGGACGTAGCTTGGATAGAAAAGACATAGTCTCAACACAATTAAAGTTAACTCGTGAAGATTGTCATTAGTCACTGGTCACTGGTCAGGTGGTCACTGTTTATGTGTATTTATATTTTGTAATGTAGTTCGGTTTTTTTGCTCCTAGCTACTTAGTTGTATCAGTGGAGGTAGATCCCCGTGGGGTTTCCCCACTTTGCCAAATTTTGTATAAAGAGGTATAACGGGCAAAGAATAGTTAAATTAATAACACTATTTTTATGCCTATTATGCCTACCAGTACTCAAACTATCGATATTATTCTTAATAATCTGAAACAAGTATATCCCAATGCCAGATACGAGCTAGATTGGGAAACTCCGCTTCAACTCCTTGTAGCAACGATTTTGGCAGCACAGTGTACTGATGAACGTGTAAATAAAGTTACAAAAACTTTGTTTCCCAAGTATCCCACAGCTAGAGCTTATGCTGAAGCTGATATTTTGGAACTTGAGGAAGAACTAAAACCAACTGGTTTCTATCGTAACAAAGCCAAAACCGTCAAAAGCATGTGTCAAGACCTCGTTGAAAGATATGGGGGAGAAGTTCCCAAAACAATGGATGAGCTAGTGACTTTACCTGGAGTTGCTCGTAAAACAGCCAACGTTGTTCTCAACACAGCTTTTAATACTCCTTCTGGAATTATCGTTGATACCCATGTTGCTCGCGTTAGCCAACGTCTGGGCTTAACAAAACGGAAAACTCCAGAAACCATAGAGCAAGAATTGATGCTACTCGTTCCTCAAGAAGAATGGACTTTTTGGGGACCTGCTGTTGTTCTTCACGGACGTTATACCTGCACGGCAAAAAAACCAAAGTGTGCGGAGTGCGTTCTCAAGAATGTATGTGAAAAGATTGGTGTAAACAGTGACCAGTGACCAATCAGTGACCAGTAATCAGTGACCAGTAATCAGTGACCAGTAATCAGTGACCAGTGACCAGTAATCAGTGACCAGTGACCAGTGACCAGTAATCAGTAATCAGTGACCAGTAATCAGTGACCACTAACAACTAAC